>CAZWNR010000235.1:0-6597 GCA_964635665.1 uncultured bacterium
CCCGCTGCGTAGAATTCCACACCCTGCACACCGACCGCATGGGCCGAGACGCCCGCTACCTGTTCATCGGCACCACCCACGCCGACCAGGGCAACGCCCCCCTACAAGCCCTGCTGAAATTGGACACCCACACGGGCCAAACCGAGGTTTGGAGTGCGGCCCCCCGTGGCTTTGCCGGAGAACCCCTGTTTGTGCCCCGTCCCGGTGCCACCGCCGAGGATGAGGGCTGGGTGCTAATGCTGATGTACGACGCCGAACGGGGCTGCTCCGACCTGGTCATCCTCGATGCCCAGGCGATCAGCGCTGGCCCCATCGCCCGACTGAAGCTGTCTAATCATGTGCCCTACGGGTTGCATGGCAGCTTTGTGCCTCAATACTTTGGGCCAGAAGCGTAGCAATGCCCCCGATAGGTTTCAAGATCCGGTTTCGGGCGGCTTTTCCAATGTGTGCTAAACCCGAATTGAAAAAAACGGTTTCCAGCCTGACAAATCCTAAAGGCCAGGCTTCCTCCTTTACCGATACCAGGGGTAAACCAATCGAATCCGGAGGTAATACTCCGGATCATCCATTAAATTCCCGAAGTATGAAATGTCTTCTGTGTCAGACGTTGCATAGGAGCACACACAGCGCGAGTACAGGATTTTCAGCGCGTCTTCATTTTGGGAATCAAGCACCATGCCATCGGCTGAATTTACTGTTAGAAACAACTGGGGTACAGGCTTTACTGCCGACGTAACCATCACCAACCTCGGTACTGAACCCCTGACCCAATGGGAACTCGCCTTTGATGCGCCCTTTCAAATTACCAACCTGTGGAGCGCCACGCTGCGGCAGGGGACGAATGGCCGTTTTGTAATGACCAACGCCGCCTGGAATGGTACCTTGGCCCCTGGGCAGAGCATTACCTTTGGCTTCAATGGCCAAAATTCCCCTGGGGTCACGGTGTCTCCTTTAAATCTCACTTTAAATGGTGTACCCGTAGCGGGGACTCCTACGCCAGAACCGGAACCCGCTCCAGAACCAGAACCCACTCCTGAACCCACTCCTGAACCCACTCCTGAGCCGGAACCTACACCTGAACCGGAACCTACACCTGAGCCTGAGCCCACTCCAGAACCCGAACCTACTCCAGAACCCGAACCTACTCCAGAACCCGAACCTACTCCAGAAGTCACTCCAGAGCCAGAACCCGAACCTATCCCTGCGCCAGATCCAACCCCTGCACCCACGCCAGAACCGGAACCTGGCCCAGCGGTAGTGGTTAACTTCGACGTCGATAACGATTGGGGATCGGGTTTTGTCGCCAATATTGTGATTGAGAATTTGGGCAATACGGCCATTTCGGGCTGGACGCTAGCCTTTGATGCCAATTTCCGCATTGATAACATTTGGAATGCCAAGCTGCTCAGCACCCAAGATGGCATTACCGTAGAAAACCTGGGCTGGAACCAAACCATTCCAGCGGGGGGCAAGGTTACCTTTGGCGTTCAGGCTACGAGGCTCAATGGCGATGCCGTAGCGCCGACAAGCTATGAGTTAAATGGTGTCACCGTGGGTCAGTCCGGTGGCGCAGTAGAACCGCCCCCCGAACCAACACCTGATCCGACACCCGAACCCACCCCAGATCCCACACCTGACCCGGCTCCAGATCCGACTCCAGATCCCATTCCGGATCCCACCCCTGGCCCTACTCCAGATCCTACTCCCGACCCCACCCCTGGGCCTGGGCCTGAGATGTCCGGGCCGTTTAACTATGGTGAAGCCCTCCAGAAATCTTTCCTGTTCTATGAGGCCCAGCGCTCTGGCGCACTGCCAGGCGACAACCGCATTGCTTGGCGGGGAGACTCGGCCCTCAACGACGGAGCCAGCGTGGGGCGCGACCTCAGTGGTGGCTACTACGATGCGGGCGACCATGTAAAATTTGGCCTCCCCATGGCGGCATCGATGACGATGCTGGGCTGGGGGGTGGTGGAATATGGCGACGCCTATGCCCAAATGGGGCAGTTGGATGAAGCCTTGGATGCCATTAAGTGGGGCACGGACTACATCCTCAAGGCCCATGTCAGCCAAAATGGCGTTACCCAAGCCTTTTGGGGGCAGGTGGGCGATGGCAACCTCGACCACAGCTATTGGGGTGCCCCAGAAAATATGACCATGGCGCGACCTGCCTTTGCCATTACCCCCAACCGTCCCGGCAGCGATTTGGCGGCAGAGGCGGCGGCAGCGTTGGCCTCGGCCTCTATCCTCTTTCGGTCGGTAAATGCGAGCTACGCCGACACTTTGCTCACCAACGCCCAACAGCTCTATACCTTCGCCGATACCTACCGAGGCACCTACTCCAGCTCCATTCCCGGCAGCGCCCAGTTCTACAATTCCTGGAGTGGCTACCAGGACGAACTCGCCTGGGGGGCAACCTGGCTGCACAAAGCCCTAGAGGCCAAGGGTTCCAGCGATACCAGCTATCTAGCCAAGGCCCAGGCCGAGTATCGAGGCATTGGCCCCGGCTGGACGCAATCCTGGGATGACAAGTCCTACGGCACCGCCATTCTGCTGGCCCAGGAAACCAATAACAGCCGATACCGCACCGATGTCGAAACCTGGCTGAATAGCTGGCTACCGGGCGGCAGCGTGCGCTACACCCAAGGGGGGCTGGCATGGCTGAGCGAATGGGGTTCCCTGCGCTACGCCGCCAACACCGCCTTTTTGGCGGGGGTCTATGCCGATACCGTCAACGACCGCAACGGTCAGTACGACGCCTTTGCCACTAGCCAAATCAACTACATGCTGGGAGATAATCCGCGCAACGCCAGCTACATGATTGGCTTTGGCGAAAATTACCCGCTCAACCCCCACCATCGCGCCGCCTCTGGCACCACCAACATCAACGACCCCGCCCCCAACGACCATATCCTCTATGGCGGTCTGGTGGGTGGCCTCTCTGCCCCCAACGACTTCGCCTATGAAGATGTCCGCAGCAACTACTTCACCAACGAAGTAGCCCTAGACTACAATGCGGCCTTCACCGGAGCCTTGACCCGGATGGCCTCTATCTACGGCGGCGATCCCCTCAGCGATCAAGAGCTCAACGCCCTACCCGGCATTGTGGTCACCGATATGGGGTAAAACCCAGGCCAGCGCCCTCGTCCTTAGGAAGACCAGACCCCTAGGGAACCAGCTATGGCTCCTCAGAGGTTAACGCTTCGTAGGCGAGGGCGGCGGCGGCTTGTTCCGCCTGCTTTTTGGTGGGGCCATAGCCTGTGCCCAGACAGCGGTCTTGAAACCACACCTCGGCCCGGTAGCGTTGGGGATCATTCTCACGACCGGGTTCGGTGGTGCGGTATTCGGGCAGGGCACGATGGCGTTTTTGGGTAATCTGTTGCAGCAGATCCTTGTAGTTTTTGCGGCTGGGGTCGTTTTGCAGACTGTGGGCCAAGCGCCGAAAGTGAGGATCTAACCAAGGGCGAATGAGCTTAAGGTCGTGGGTTTCCAGGTAAATCACCGCCACCACCGCCTCCAGGGCGTCGGCCAACCGCTGGGTGGGCACGCCCTTGGTTTTTAGGCTGGGGTCAGTAATCAGATAAGCGTCCAGACCCAAACGAGCCGCCAACTGGGCCAGGGTGCGGTCACTAATTAATTGGGATCTCAACGCTGATAAATCCCCCACCGAGGCACCAGGAAAACTCTCCTGCAAACATTCCGTCGCCGCCAGCCGCAGCACCGCATCCCCCAGCAGTTCCAACTGTTCATAGTTGTCCGTGGCGTTGGCGGATTCGTGGGTGAGGGCCAGATCTAGCCGCTCCCAGTTCACCTCCAAATCCGCAGGCAAACCCAACTTTTGCAAACACCGCTGAAGCGAATGGGAAGGCACCGCTGACATATCCTAAAAAACGGGAAGGAGTCGGACATAAGCCGGGTTCTGTTCCCCGTTGCCGGGGGGCGGTTATCTATCTGGGACGACTGTTACCAGCCGCCTCATGCGGTACACAAAGACGGGACAGGAAAAAGACCAACCCTTGCCCCTTCGACCTTGCTCCCAACCGGGGTTTACCGAGCCAGTACCTCTCGATACTGCTGGTGCGCTCTTACCGCACCTTTGCACCCTTACCTTGACAGTTATCAGTTACCAGGGATTTAGACTGATCACTGTTCACTGAAAAGGCGGTATTTTTCTGTGGCACTATCCTCACGCTCGCGCGCACTGGGCGTTACCCAGCAAGTTTGGCCTTTGGGAAGCCCGGACTTTCCTCAGATTCCCTGTGACAGGAATCCGCAACTCCCTCCCTAACTCTCTTTTTCTAGTGTGCCATTGATTAGAGCCATAGGCCGCTGTGGTTTCTGGTCCCAATTAATTGAAACTTCATTGCCTCCTCCGTAGTCTTGAGAAATTGGTGCTAGGAGTTGACCAATGAAAAAAATTGCCTGTTTAGCCTTGTCCGTATTACTCAGTGGAACTGTGGGCTTACCCAGTTGGGCTGGAGAGGTATTGGACCGCATTGAAAAAACGGGGGTAATTAATGCCGGCACGAGAAAGGATGCGGTGCCCTTCGCCTACGTTGATGACCAGGGACAATGGGTGGGCTTTTCCATCGATATACTGGAATTGATTCGCCGAGAAGCGGAAGCCAGACTGGGTAAACCAATTAAGTTAAACATGGTGGAAGCCACTGCGGATAACCGTTTTGACTTGATTAATAATCAGACCGTCGATTTAGAATGTGCTTCTTCCACCTTCACCTGGAATAGAACGGCAGTGGTGGATTTTTCGGTCAGTTACTTTGCCGATGGCACCAAAATTATTACCAGGATGGACAGTGATCTAGAATCTGCCGATTCCCTAGCGGGACGGGCGATCGGAGTTATTGCCGACACCACCAATGAAAAAGCCATTCTGGATTTCCAGCCCGGGGCAACCATCGTTGAAGTTGAAGACCAGGCCGATGGCATGGCCAAGCTTGAAGCTGGAGAAATCGAAGCCTTTGCCGGAGACGGCATTGTTTTGGCAGGATTGAAAAAAACTTCTGATAATCCCCAACAGTGGAAGGTGGTGCCCAATTTTCCCTATCAGTACGAAGCCTATGCTTGTTTATTACCCAAGGATGATTCGGACTGGCGCAATTTGGTCAACTACAGTCTGGTCAAGTATATGGAAGGGGTAATCAGCGATCAGACCGCAGCGGTGGAAATTTACGAGCGTTGGTTTGATGAGGAAACTGGTGTTGCGCCCTATCCCCGGGAAACGATCAACGATTATTACCAGGGCATTGTGGATAGCTTTGAATGGATTCCCATTGTTAGCTATTAGCAATTGTTAGTAAAGCTTGAAGTGGGGACTAGTTTCCCCCGGCTCTTCGTTGGAAGGGATGATTAAATTAGGCAGTTTCCAATGCATAATTTTCTTCTGAGGACGAGCAAGCATTTATTACAGCCAGCTTTTAATAGTTTTCATGACGCGTTACATCAGCCTGACGTTGAACAAGAGCGATTGAAAACTAAAATTATTCGACGCTTAATTCATACCCGTTATGGTCAATGTTTGGGCATCACGAAACATTCCCCTTGGTCTGCTATTCCCATAGTTAGCTATGATGATTTTTCCCCTTGGTTGAAACAACAGGAAGCCTCGCCTACGCAATCAATAATTACCAACGAAAAAATTCGATCTTGGCAACAAACTTCCGGCAGTGCTGGAGCAAGTAAACAAATCCCCTACACTCATAGTTTACTGGCTGAATTTACGTCCATGTTTGCGGTTTGGACCTATGATTTGCTCCACCATGGCCCAGATTTTCATACGGGCAAAACCTATGCTTGTATTTCTCCCACCCTTGGCGATCGCCCTGGGGGCATTGATGACACGGGTTATTTGACGGGGCCTCTGCGTTGGCTTAGCGGTCATTTTTTAGTGCGGGTAGGTAATCATTTTCCCGACGGAGACACTTTTCGTTGGGCTTTAGCTTTAGCTTTATTGCAAAATCCAGATCTAGAAGTTATTTCCCTTTGGAGTCCAACTTTTTTGACGGTGCAATTAATGTTTATAGCCCAGCATCGTCATGCCTTAATTACGACCCTTGGCAATCGCCTGGATGATACCAGGCGAAAAGTGCTGGAAGAAGAGCCGATTGATTGGCTAAAAATCTGGCCAAAATTAAAACTAATTTCCTGTTGGGATCAAATATTTGCTAGGGAACAAGCCAGAGTTTTGCAAGCCTATTTTCCTGGAGTATTTATCCAAGGAAAAGGTCTATTAGCTACGGAAGCTCCCATTACTATTCCCTTAATCAAAGCGGGGGGATTTGTGCCCTTGGTGAACCAAATTGTGTTGGAATTCATCGCTGCTGACGGCACCGTTGTTGATTTATCCAACGTACAAATGGGGCAAATTTATCAACTAATTATTTCCACCCTGGGGGGGCTATACCGTTATCGCCTTGGCGATCGCCTGCAGGTATCCCATTGGTATCTTAAAACTCCTTGCTTAACCTTGGTGGGTAGAGGCGATCGGGTTAGTGACTTAGTGGGCGAGAAATTAACCGAAGAATTTGTGGCTGAAACTCTTAATAATCTTGGCTTAGTCAATAACACTGATCCTTGTTGTTT
>CAZWNR010000236.1:0-6580 GCA_964635665.1 uncultured bacterium
GTTTGGGAGGTTTGTCCCCAGGCAGACGTCATTGATAGCGTGCCGAGGGAGAGCGTTGTTGCAATCCCTAGGGCCACAGAGCGTAGGAGGTTGGAGCGCATAGCAGTCCTCAAAGAAATGAGTGAGAGATATAGATCGACGGTCAGGGAGAGACAATCAGGGAAAGACCGTTGGGCAAGGATGACACACCCAGCACCCAGGATAAAAACCGCCAGAAAGCAGATCTGCATGACGAGAGGCTTGAAAATGCGGTAGAAATCCTAATTTTTGGGTAACTTGGGCCTAGAACCTCACCCATCCAGACTGGCCGTTATCCTACCATTTGCCCCTTATTCCCTGCGCCAGCCTGTCACATTGCGTAGCGAACACCTAACCCAATCCCCCCCAATACCCAATAACGAATAACCAATACCCAATAACGAATAACCAATACCCCCACCATGCCCACTCCCCTTCCCTTCAACGCCGAGCAACAGCAGGTCATCCAGCACCTCCAAGGCAGTTTGCTGGTGCTGGCCCCGGTGGGCACGGGTAAAACCTCGGTGCTGTCGGCGCGGGTGGCGCGAGTCTTGGCCCAGGGTATGGATCCCAGTCGGGTACTGTGCCTGACGTTTACCAATCGGGCGGCGAAGGAGATGGGGGATCGCCTCCAGGCGGAGCGCCAGATCACCATCAAGACTTTCCATGGGTTATGTGTGCGAATTCTGCGGATGGGGGCCGAAGCCCTGGGGCTACCGTCGGATTTTGTCATCTACGACGCCGACGACAGCGCCGATATTCTGAAGGGCTTTATGCGGCAGAAAGAGAAAGATCGCCTGGAGGATCGGGTGAAGGAGGTGAAAGCGGCGATTAGCCAGGCCAAGGCTAAAGCTAGCCCCGACCAACTTACCCTAGATCTCAACCTCGATGGCTTGTTTGAGGCGTTTGATCCCCAGGATCGACCCTGGGCCGAACGCTATCAGGCCGAATTGCAGCGCCGCCAAGCCCTGGATTTCGATGATTTGATTTTCTTCACCCGATCTCTGCTGCGGCTAGTGCCAGCGGTGGCGGCCTATTGGGCTAACCGCTACAGCTTTATTCAGGTGGATGAGGTGCAGGATACCCACCTAGGCGAGTATGAGGTGGTGCGTCACCTGGCCCAGCATAGCGGCAACTTGGCGATGATTGGCGACCTCGATCAGACCATCTACGCCTGGAGAGGGTCGGAGCCGGAGGTGGTGTTGGATCAGTTTCGGGCAGAATTTTCCCCCACGGAATACAGCCTCTCGGAGAACTATCGGGCCACCCGGAGCCTGCTCCAAACCGCCGATGTCTTTGCCAACGCCTTTGCCGACCGCTACACCCGCATTACCATTCCCGCCACTAGCGCCCCTGGCAATCCGGTGGTGGTGCACACCGCCGCCGATGAAGATCAGGAAGCCGCCTGGATTGCCCAGCGCATTCAAGCCCTGGCCCAGAACCAGCCGACCTTTGCCTATAACCGCGTGGCGGTGCTCACCCGCACCAATCCACGGGCCGAAACCATTGCCAAAGGGTTGCACCGTCGAGGGGTGCCCTGCGTCACCGTGGAGCGCTACCAGTTTTTTATGCGTCAGGAAATTAAAGACGCCTTGGCCTATCTTCGCTTTTTGGTCAATCCCTTTGATACTGGGGCTTTCAAACGGCTGTTAGGGGTTCCCAGTCGTCACATCGGGATAGAAACCCTGCGTCAGATTTACGCTCAAGGGCAACCCTGTGGGCTGTGGCTAACGGATATGGTTCTACCGCAACCCTTTATCAACGATGACCCCCTTGGGGCAGTGATTGACGCCTACCGTCACGGCACTCTCGTGGTGTTTGATGTAGAGACCACGGGGGTTGCCATCGAGGATGAGGTGGTTGAAATCGCCGCCCAAAAATTGGTGAACGGCCAGATTACAGAGACCTTCCAGGCTTACATTAGCGATGCCGCCGATGTGGGCGACTCCGAGCAGGTGCATGGCTACAGCAACGAGTTTTTGCGTCAGCATGGACAGCCCGGTCGTCGGGTGTTGGAGCAATTTTTCCAGTTTGCTGGAAACGCCTTCATCGTCGGACACAACGTGGGCTTTGATATCGGCATGGTGACTACCCAGGCCCAGCGGTTGGGGTTGCCTGTCCCCCATTGGGCCTGGGCCGATACCCTGAATTTAGCCCGCCGCTTCCTCCAGGCCGAAAACTACCGCCTAGGGCACCTAGCCCAGGTGTTGAACCTGCCTACTACGCCAAACCACCACGCCATGGACGATGTGGCCACCACCGTCCATCTCTTGGCCCACCTAATCCCCAAGTTAGAGGCCACTGCTGCCGAACGCACCGCCCTGTATTACCGCTATGGCGAGACCTTTGAACCCCTGGCTGAGGCCATCGCCCAGTGGCAAACCCTCAGCTATCGCCTGCGCCCTGCCGAATTACTCAGCCAGGTGTTGCAAACCTCTGGGCTGCGCCAGCACTATGGTCGAGAAACCGAACGTCTGCACAACCTAGACCAAATGGTGGAGATTTTTGTCAGCCAAGACGACCCCACCCTACCCCCCAATCTAGCCCTCAGAACCCTGCTAGAGTTTACGGCCCTGGCCAAAAACCTCGACCACCTCTCAGCCCAGGATAACCAAGTGTTGGTGATCACGGCCCACCAGTCTAAGGGCTTGGAATTTGACCATGTGTTCATCGCAGGCTTGGTGGAGGGGGAATTCCCCGACTTTCGTTGCCGCCGCCCTGGGGAACTAGAGCAGGAAAAGCACCTGTTCTACGTCGCCCTTACCCGTGCCAAACAATCTCTCTATCTCTCCAGTTTTGAGGAGGATCGCTATGGCCGTTCCAAGGATCCCAGCCAGTTCATCGTCGCCCTGTCGGACGGTAGGGGTAAGGTCTCCTTACCCTTCTAACTAATACCCCTTCTAGCTAATACCCAGACAGGCCCGGATCCCAGTAGTGGTCTTGGCGGCGGGTGGGTTCTACCCAAATTTGGGTACGTAGGGGGCCGTACTGACGGCGCAGCAGGGCTTCGATTTGCTCGCCAATGGCGTTGGCCATCTCCATATATTCAGGATGCAGGGCTAGATGCAGTTCCACCCATACCTGGCGGCCCACCATGCCCCGCGACCGAATGCGCTGGCAGTGGGTGACGCCCTCCACCTGGCTGACCAAATGGGCGATGGCTTCGGGGGCAATAGCCGTTGGCCGCAAGAGCATCGGTAGCTGTTCGTTCAGCACCCGCCATAGACTGCGGGCCACCAAAGACAACAGCCCCAGGGCAAAGACCGGGTCAAGCCAGTGCTGGTTGTAGTGAATGGCCATTAGCACCGCTACCATCACCAGGCTCAGCCAAACATCGGCCAGAAAATGCTGGGTATTCAGCCGCAGGGTAAGGCTGTTAAGGTTCCGGGCTTGGTAGTTGGCGTAGACCCCCAGGGCGATGTTCACAATCACCATCAGCGCCGTCAGCCGCAGAACATGGCCATCCAGGGTAACCGGGAAGGGGCTGGCCGCGCCATTGATCCCTGCCCAAAGCTGCCGCAGGGCAATGAATACCAGACTGATCCCCGTAAATCCCAAAAAAGCGCAGAGAATCAGCGTTGCTGCCACTTCGCCGCGTCCGTGGCCCCACACCTCCCGGCCCATTTGGCGCTGGGGAGAGGTCACCGCTACCAGGCTGAGGACGGTGCTAAAGCCGTCGATCAAGGTATGCAACGACTCCGCCAGCAGGGTTAAGGAATGGGTCGCCCATCCCCCAATCACCTCCACCGCCAGCAGCAGCAGCGTAGCCCAAAGGGTAGCTAGCAGCAGGCGATAGCTGGTACGACGTTGATATGCGCCTTCGTTCATAGACAGACGCCCAGGGGGGTACTCCAGCCTGCAAGTCTACCGCCGTGTGACCGATGTGGTGCAGCCAGTTCTCAGTTTGAGAAATTTCCGACCAACACCACCTTTCGCTGACCTCCGAACGTAGGGTGGGCACCGCCCACCACCAAGGACTACCGCACCACGACAGACAATCCGGCTAGAAGGTAGGGTGGGCACCGCCCACCACCAACGCCAATCTGTTGTTGAATCCCGATGGTTCAAAAACCCCAACCTCAAGCCACCGCACCGCGAAAGACCAATTGGGCGGGGCCAGTCATATAAATGCGATCATCCGCCGCCGACCATTCAATCTTCAGGGGGCCACCGGGCAGTTCCACCGTCGCCGCCCGATCACAATGGCCATTCAGCACCCCCGCCACCAGGGAGGCACAGGCTCCGGTACCGCAGGCGAGGGTGATACCAGCCCCCCGTTCCCACACCCGCATTTTGAGGTAATCGGGCCGAACCACCTGGATAAACTCGGTGTTGATGCGCTGGGGAAAGGCGGGGTGATGCTCAAACTGGGGGCCAATTTTCTCTAGGTCAATGGCGGCGACATCCTCCACAAAGGTGATGCAGTGGGGGTTGCCCATGCTGACGCAGGTGACGGCCCAGTCTTGCCCCGCCACCGAGAGCGGCAGGCTCACCACTTTGTCGTCGGGGGTGCCTAGGGTGGTCGGAATATCCTTGGCCAGCAGGATGGGGACACCCATGTCCACGGTCACCTGGCCATCGGCTTGCAGGGTGGGGGAAATCACCCCGGCTAGGGTGTGAATGCGGTAGGTGTGGGGAGCCTGGGGAGCTTTGCCGTCGGTGGTTTCTAGTGCTTCGAGAAACTTGGCCAAACAGCGAATGCCGTTGCCGCACATCTCCGGTTCCGAGCCATCGGAGTTGTAGATACGCATGGTGTAGTCGGTGCCGTTTTGCCCTGGCAACGCAAAAATCACCCCGTCGGCCCCAATGCCAAAGTGGCGATCACACCAGGCCGCTGCCGTTTCGGGGCTAATGAGCGGATCGGCCTGATGGCGATTGTCCACCAGAATAAAGTCGTTGCCCAATCCGTGGTATTTACTGAACTCCATCGACCGTCCCTTAGCCTGCAAAACATGAATGCTCCCATTATTCATCAAAATTCATCAAAACCCATCTCCCCTGGCCCTGGTTCACCCCATCGGCCCCGGTCTAGCGTTGGCCTGTCTACCTCTGGGCGGATTACTTCGTCTTAAGAAATTCCCATGCCATGCGCTGATTGAACGAGTTCGAGTTAACGTAAAGGCATCAGATGTCAAGGGTCTCAGCCACCATGTCCCAGGAGTTCGCTACCGGCTTTCCCAGCGTTCGGCAAATTCAGACGCTGATCCGCGACAAGACCACCGTCGAGGTCAAGCTATTAACGGGCGACACGATCTCCGGACGGGTGCTCTGGCAAGACCCACACTGTGTCAGTCTGGAAGTGGAAAACCAAGGAAAGTACCAAATTTGGAAACAGGCCATCGGCTTTTTGAAGTATTAAGTTCTCCCTAAGCCGTGTAAATCCTCTAGATTCCCTGTTGCTTGCCCTAGGGTGCGTGGGCACAATAACTCCCATAGACACCTGAAGAAATGGCACCGACAGTTTTCTAGCAGCAGCGGCTGCTCACCTTTTTTTGTTGAATGGAGCGTTTGGCCATGACCATTGAAAAAATTGTTGAACAGGCCCTACAGGATGGCTACTTAACCCCCGCTATGGAAGCGGAAGTAGGGCGGATTTGCGATACGGCCTCAGAACTCTCCATTGAAGAGTACATGGCCCTCGACCGTCTGATGGGTGCCCTGTTGACCGGGGAAGTGGTGGCCGTGCCCCGTAAGCAATTCATCAACGTGATGGAAGAACTGGTACTGACGGAGGCCATCTCACGGGTGGCCGAAATCGAAGCGGCCTCCGATACCACACTAGATCTAGGCGACATTGCCGCCTATGCCCTCAACCGCCTGCCGCCCCTTTACGCCACCACCGAGGAAGGGGCCAACTTCCAACGGGAAACGGCTCGTGGCGAACTAGCTACCCTGATTGCCGAGCAGGTGGGTCAAGCCATTGCCCGCAACATGGACAAGCCCGAATTCTTCCCCGAACGACACACCATCCAGAAGAAAGGGGGCGACAGCGTTCTCAATCAGGTCAGCTCTCTGCTGCACGATCACGCCCATAAGTTTGAGACCGCCAACCAAAAGAGCTAATCCTAATCGACTAGCCCCTGCGTGACGACGATGGGGCCAAAATTTAGCCTCACGCCCACGACCCAAGGGTTGTTACACTTAAGCCCAGCAAATCCTCAACCCCGCCGTTTATCCGCAGGAGCGCTATGGGCTACGAGTGGTTATCCATAGTCATGTTCGTGGGCTTTTTTGTCATTTTGATGACGGGTTATCCGGTGGCCTTTTCCTTTGCGGGAACGGGCCTTGTTTTTGGGCTAATTGGTTGGCTGGTGGGGGCCTTCGACCCGGCTCGCCTATTGCTGCTGCCGAACCTTTGGTTTGGCACCATGTCTAACTTCACCCTGCTAGCCATCCCCTTCTTTGTTTTCTTGGGGGCGGTGCTCGAAAAATCTGGATTGGCGGAGGAATTACTGGAGACCATCGGCATCGTCCTAGGGCCGTTGCGGGGGGGCATGGCCCTGGCGGTGGTGTTGGTGGGCACCCTGCTGGCGGCGGCGACGGGGGTAGTGGCGGCCACGGT
>CAZWNR010000237.1:0-6552 GCA_964635665.1 uncultured bacterium
CTTTGGGGCCAGCGATTCCTCTTCTGTTCCGGCCCTCAGTCAAGAGTCCCTAGGGCCACAATAGCTGGCTTCCTTAAATCCAGTAGCGCTATATTGGCTAAAGATTCGAGGCCCATGGTGGGTGAGGAAAGTGCTATGGCGGGAAAAATGACCATCGGGCTACCGGGAGTCGTTGGCCGAGAGTGGCTTCAGCGCTCCTATGTGTGGGGCGGCGGGTTAGCCTTCGTCGTTCTGCTGATCGTGGGGTGTGGCACCAACAGTTCGGCCCCCGGTGGCTCTGTGGGTAATGCCGCTGGTACGGAGATGGTGGCTGCAACCCCAGAAGCATCTCTAGCTCAACACCTTGCATCCACCGGGAGTGCGATGTACGGAGCCTATTGGTGCCCCCACTGCGCCGATCAAAAGGCCATGTTTGGCGATGCCGTGGATCAACTGCCCTACGTAGAATGCGCTGCCGATGGGGAGAATGCCCAGCCGGATCTCTGTAGTGCTAAGGGAATTCAGGCCTATCCCACCTGGGAAATTAACGGCCAGCTCTATCCTGGCGTTAAATCCTTAGAGGATTTGGCGCAGCTCTCGGGATATCAACCAGCCCCATAGCTCTGACAATCGGAGCCTTGCCCGCATCCTAGGCTGTTGTCTCATTTCCTAAGCCCTTGCACGACCCCAGTTCCCACTCCCACGCCCATGACGCCTTCACGCCCCCAGAGGGTCAGATTGATGGCCAAAGGGTGGTGCACCCCCACGTTCACGACCCTGACTCTCTGCGGAGCATTGTGAACCGCCTATCCCGGATTGAGGGCCATATTCGCGGCATCAAAACCATGGTGCAGGAGAGCCGTCCCTGCCCTGACGTACTGGTTCAAATTGCGGCGGTGCGGGGGGCGCTAGATCGGGTGGCCCGCGTTATTTTGGATGAGCACCTAACGGAATGCATCAGCCGTGCCGCCGAAGTTGGCAATATTGACGACGAAATTGCCGAACTCAAAGCAGCCCTAGATCGCTTCCTGCCCTAGCCCAGGGCTTGTCCTACCTGGGTGCTGCGCTAGCGGACTGGATATAAAAAACCGCCACTCATCTCCTAGGGATTCCTAAATAAATTAGGACTAGGGCAAATGAGCGGAGGTTTTCAGCTAGACGCGTTTAGGTGCGATGTTAAGCCATCACATGGGGCTGGGTGAGGCGATCCAGTTGCTTCACCAGCAGGCTGAGGAACAGGCCCACATCGGTGACCACCCCGGTGGATTCGAGGGAGCCCCGGTCGGCCAGTTTGGTGACCACGGCGGGGTTGATGTCTACGCAGACCATCTTGACGCCAGCGGGGGTCATGTTACCGACGCCGATGGCGTGGAGCATGGTGGAGAACATCAGGATCATGTCGCAGCCTTCGATTAGGCGGGCGTAGTCGGATTGGGCCTCGATCAGATCCATTTTGGTGTCGGGCAGGGGGCCGTCGTCACGGATAGAACCCGCCAGGGAGAAGGGAACACCGTGCTTGACGCATTCATAGAACACGCCCTTGGTGAGCACGCCCTGCTCTACGGCGTTGGCGATGCTGCCGCAGCGGCGGATGGTGTTGATCGCCCGCAGGTGGTGACGGTGCCCACCCCGCACCGAGGTGCCCTGTTTCATATCGACCCCGAGGGAGGTGCCCAGCAGGGCTTGCTCGATGTCGTGGACGGCGATGGCGTTGCCCCCTAGAAGACCCTGGACGTAGCCTTCGCGGATCAGGCGAGATAGGTGTTCGCCGCCGCCAGTGTGGATCACCACGGGCCCAGCCACCACCACAGCCTTACCGCCCTGATCCCGCAGGCGGCGTAGTTCCCAGGCCACCTGTTCCACAATCAATTCCACCCGACGCTCGCTAGACACGCCGGAACCCATGAAGCTGAATTCCTCCTGCTGGTGGGCGGTGCGGCTGCGGTCGGCGGCACTGCGCACACTGCGAATGCCGTCGTAGCCGACGATCACCTGATCGCCCACTTCCAAATCCCGCAGCAGCTTGCACACCGCGCTGGGTTGGGGCACACAGTGGACCACAATCACGCCGTCCATGCGCTGGTTTTGCACCCGCACCCACTGGCCGCAGATGCGAACCTCGGTGGGGTAAATGGTGGAGCTGTAGAAGTCATCCGGGGCAACTCCGGCCTGGGTAATGGCCACTAGGCGAGCGTCGATTTCTTCTTCTGGCGGAGCCACGGCACCGAGGTCGATGAGCTGGGCCATGATCTCATCCATCACCTCCTGGCTGGGGGCCGAGACGCGGATATCTGCGGTGGAGGTGCTTTGGCGCTGTTCGCCCAGGTCAAACTTCAGCACCTGGAAGCTGCCACCGCCTTCCACCACGCGATCCAGCGCCCGGTTCACCAGGCCAGAATCCAGCAGGTGCCCGGTCATGGTGATGGTGCGGGAGATGATGCCGCCCAGGCCCGTGGGTTCGGGGTGGACGGGTTCGTTGACGCGCAGGGTGAGGCATTTGGCGGCACCACCGGCTTTCAGGAACTCGGTGAGGGGCGTTTCGACTACCTCAAAACCCACCGCCGTCAGTTGGGCCTTCAGGTCGTCGCTGGCCTGGTTCATGATCACCGTCTGGCCGATGTTGACGGCGTTGCAGGCGAAGTTGATGGCGTCGGGTTCGTCGATGGCGATGCGCTTGTCGGCGGGCACCCGCATTTCAATCAGGCGGTTGGAGTAGGAATCAAAGGCGGGGGGATAGTACAGCAAATAGCCGCCCGTGAGGGGACAGAAGCAGGTATCCAAATGGTAGAAGCGCTCGTCCATCAGGTGCAGGGACAGCACCTCGATACCCAGCCATTCCGCCACCAGGGCATGGGAATCTAGCTCGGTACGGAAGCCGTAGCCCGCCCATAGCCAGCGGCCTTCTCGGTCGAGTAGGGCATCGCCGGCCCCCTCAAAAGGTAGGTCGGAGGGTAGGGTGTGGACAGTGTGCCCCTGGGACTCGAACCACTCTTTAAAGAAGGGCTCTTCGCCCTGGCGTTCGGGGTGAAGAAAGCGGCTCAGCACCACCTGATCGCCTAGAATTAGCCCCGCATTGGCGGTGAACACCAGATCCGGCCAACCAGGTTGCGGCTTGACCAAATCTACCTTGGCCCGCTCGGAAATTTTTTGGTACAGCCCCTGCCACTGCTCCTGGGCGCGTTCTAGGGAGGATTTGTGGACATTGCCCTCCATCCAGGGGTTAATCACATAGTCCACTTCGTAATATTGAGGCGAACACATCAGAAAGCGAAGGTCGGAAGTCATAGGGGTGATGCTGAACTAGAACGAAGGACAGGCGGCGATTCGGTCGCTGGACGGTCACGGGGCTGGATCAGGGGCGGGCGGCTATGGGCCGCAGCGCAGCCGCCTGATTCAGGATATTTTCTCTCGAAAGGGAGGCAACATCATATTCTATCCCTCTAATTCGGTGGTTCGCTGGCTTGTTGGCGATCCCTAACATGGAGGGAACAGCGACTTGGAAATCCTCATCCCAGACCGGCCTCTAGCCTGGAATTGAGGCGCGGGGTGTCAACAGCCGATAAGCTAGAAACGGTCTGTGTTTCCGCTTGCCGAGGTGTTGTTGTGATTGCGTCCCCCCAGGACTCTGCCCGTCTGCGATTTCGCCAAACCCCGCTGCGTTGGCTCTATGCCCTCTGGAAATTTTGGCGACCCCATACCGTCATCGGCACCAGCCTGAGTGTGCTTGGTCTGACGGTGATCGTCTTGGCGGGGTTAGCCCCCTCCCTCAGTCCGTCCTTGACCGCACTCATCCCCCTGGTAGGAGTGGCCCTGCTGGCCTGCCTCTTGGGTAACCTCTATATCGTGGGCCTCAACCAACTGGAAGACATCGCCATTGACCGCATCAACAAGCCCCATTTGCCCCTGGCGGCGGGGGAATTTTCCGTGAAGGATGGCCGCTGGATTGTGGCCCTAGCGGGCCTAGGCTCCTTGGGTTTGGCGCTGGTTGGAGGATTGTGGTTACTGGCCACGGTGGGGCTGAGCCTCGTCATCGGTACCGCCTACTCTCTACCGCCCCTGCGGCTGAAGCGGTTTCCCTTCTGGGCGTCCTTTTGCATTTTGGCGGTGCGGGGGGCGGTGGTAAACCTGGGTCTGTTTTTGCACTTCAGCGAACGCCTAGGGCAACCCTTCGCCATCCCCGGTCGAGTATGGGCCTTGACGGCGTTTATTCTGCTGTTTAGCATCGCCATCGCCTTATTTAAGGATATTCCCGACATCGAAGGCGACCGCCGCTACGGCATCCGCACCTTTTCGGTAGACCTCGGCCAACGCCCGGTCTTCAATCTGGCCAGGGGCGTTCTCACGGTCTGCTACCTGGGCATTGTTCTCGCGGCCCCTTGGCTGGCGGGGGTGAACCAAATCTTCCTCATCACCACCCACCTGCTGGCCCTCGCCGCCCTGTGGATCGCCAGCTTCCGCGTCGCCCCCCTCCATCCCAACAACCCCAGAGCCACCCTCTCCTACCCCAACTTCTACCAATTCATCTGGAAACTCTTCTTCCTGCAATACCTCATCTTCCCCCTAGCCTGCTGGCTCGCCTAACCCCCACTCCCGACTCCCCACTCCCGACTCCCCACTCCCCATGCCCATCTACGACTGCATCATCGTCGGCGCTGGCCCCGCCGGATCCACCGCCGCCTATCACCTCAGCCGTGCTGGCCATCGGGTGCTGCTCGTGGAGGCCGCCACCCTGCCCCGTTACAAGCCCTGCGGCGGTGGCGTATCCCCCCAAATTGCTGAATGGTTTGATTTCGACTTTACCCCGGCCATTTCCATCAAGGTGCGGAAGGTGCGCTACACCCTCAACCTGCAAGACCCGGTGGAGGCGGAACTGCCGGAGGAACGCGCCCTGTGGATGGTGCGGCGCGACCAATTTGATCACTTCATCGTGCAACAGGCCCAGCGCCAAGGGGCTACCCTGTGGGACGGCACCAAGGCCAAGGGCATTGAATCCAACGGCGACACCTGGCGCGTTCACACTAGCCAAGGCACCGTGGAAGGCAAGTTTCTGATCGCCGCCGATGGATCGCGGGGGTCGATGGCCAAGTGGCTAGGGTTTACCCAACGACGCTATCGCCTCGCCGCCGCCATTGAAATTGAGCCACGTCTAGACGTGCCTGACGAACCCGTCATTCATTTTGATTTGGGTCTACTCAAACAGGGCTATCTGTGGAACTTTCCCAAGGCCGATGGCTACTCCATTGGTGGAGGGGTGTTTCGGTCGGGCGACCAGCGCAAACAAGACCTACGTGCCCCCGTGGCCGACTATGCCGCCGAATTTGAGGTGGATGCTAAGGCCGTACAACCCTTTGGCCACCCGATTTTTATTTGGGATGGGCCGCAACCCCTGCACACCCACCGTGCCCTGCTGGCCGGGGAAGCCGCCTGTGTGGTCGATCCCTTCACTGCCGAGGGTATTCGGCCCTCTATCTTCAGTGGGCTGAAGGCCGCCGAGGCCGTTTCCCAAGCCCTGGCGGGGGATGACCAAGCCCTGCCCCACTACAGCGACACCATGAACCGCGAGTGGGGCGAAGAGATGCGCTGGGCCAAGCGCCTCGCCCAGGTGGTCTACCAAGCGCCAGGGCTGGCCTATCGCCTGGCGGTAAAACGGCCCTCCAGCACCCTCACCATGGCCCAAATTTTTGCCGGAGAAGTGCGCTACGCCGATGTGGTACACCGTGCCGTCCAACGCTTGCTTCGCCCGTCGTTTATGGGGGATTGAACCCGATAATTGCTTTTATATTCAAAATAAAACCCTGGTGCGCGGCAAAATTATCGTAGACCAAGACCAAGACCCGCCCCCAGATTTAGCCCTAGACATTGACCTCACCAGTACATTTATTTTAATAGAAGAACAGCCGTCATGCGATAGCAAGAACCCCGGCTTCTCGAAGAAACTGGGGTTCTAATACAACGTATCTAACTATTCCGAAATCAGCCTCTCGGCAGGGTGATCAGAATTAGAGATCCCAGGGTTCTTAAAGAACCCTGGGATCTGAGTTTCCAACTATTCCGAAATTAGCCCTTCGGTAGGGCATTTCCCAAGCTCTGGGACTTCCAATGTGGGGGTTTCTGGGATTGAGCGTTTCCAACTATTCCGAAATTAGCCCTTCGGTAGGGAACGAGGACTCCACAACAAGTGGTGGAGGATTTTGAGGTTTCCAACTATTCCGAAATTAGCCCTTCGGTAGGGAATAGAGAAGAAGTTGCAATCGCGATTTTTTACGGGCAAGAAGAAGTTTCCAACTATTCCGAAATTAGCCCTTCGGTAGGGTGATCCCAGGTTGGGGCGCACCGCAGTGCGCCCTTACAGAGTCGTTTTCCTCCAACTATTCCGAAATTAGCCCTTCGGTAGGGGGACAAGGTTGTGTTGCAGACGGAAACGTGTTGGGTAACCCTAAGTTTCCAACTATTCCGAAATTAGCCCTTCGGTAGGGCTGGAAGCACTGATTTTTAGATTTTTGGGTTTTATCCAGAAAATCTCGCTTCATCACAAAGCTGTGCCAGTGCCAGCGCTCTCTTCTATCATACAAA
>CAZWNR010000238.1:0-3630 GCA_964635665.1 uncultured bacterium
GGGCTTGGATGGCTCCCACCGACCAGCCCCACGAGAAGTTTGTATTCCCCGAAGAAGTGCTGCCTCGCGGCAACGCTCTGTAAGGGTAACAAACCAACGCATAGAGGTTTGGGGCCAGGCTTTCCTTCCCAAATCCCTAGTCTTAAAGAGGCGATCATCGCCTCTTTTTTTGTGTCTGTTTTACGCCTTGAGGTGTTGGCCAGTAGAAAGCTTGCCCCAAGGATCTCGAAACCATGACGCTGATCTCAGTGGCGACAGAACCCCAAAAGGTGAGTCTGATACAGTCCTATCTCCCTCCAGGCGATTGGAACGCAGATTAGGCTTTACTTCTCTGGAGCAGGCTTTAAACTTGGCCTATGCCCTCCTGTGAATAGCCGCCATGCCTCCGCGTCCTTTCGGTTTGTCCCGTCGTCGCTTTTTGCAGTTTTCGGCAGCGGCGGCCTCTGGCGTTGTCCTGGCGAACTGTCGGCGCAGGGTGCTGCAAAATCCGTCTACCCTGCCGGAGGAGCCCCCCGCCACCGCTGGCCCCAACGATCCGCTGCATATCTATACCTGGTCGGACTATGTGGACGACGAGGTGTTTGACCGCTTTACCCAGGCCACCGGAATTCGCGTAGAGGTGCAAACCTACGACTCCAATGAAACCATGCTGGCCAAAATGCAGGCCGGGGGCGGACAGCAGTTTAGCGTGATTTATCCCTCAGACTACATGGTGCAGCAGATGGTGGCGTTGGGGATGCTCACACCTCTGGAACCAGAACGGCTGCCGGGACTGCGCGAAGATTTGCGGGAACCCTGGCAAAATCCCAGCTACGACCCTAACAACGGCCACAGTGTTCCCCTCAGTTGGGGCACCACCGGGCTGATCTACAACACCACCCGGCTCAACCCTGGCCCCTTGGACTGGGCCTTTGTCTGGGAGCAGCAGGTCGCCCTATCGGGAAAAATCACCCTGCTGGATGACGTGCGGGAAACCCTAGGCGCGACCCTCAAAGCCCTGGGCTATTCCTACAACAGCACCAATCCCGACCAAATTGCCGCCGCCGTAGATCGATTGAGGGAGCTGAAACCCGCCCTGGCCGCCTTCCAAAGCTTTGGCTGGGAGGCCCAGCTGCTGACCGGCGACCTGGATCTATGCATGACCTACTCGCACCTGGGCAATGCGCTACCCCTAGAAAATCCAGAGCTGCGCTACATCATTCCCGCCTCCGGCAGTTCCCTGTGGACGGATACCCTGGCCATGCCCAAAACCGCCCCCAACCCAGAGGCCGCCTACGCCTGGATGAACTTCATCATGGCTCCCGAAAATGCCGCCTTTGCCGTTCAGCGCCTCGGCTTTGCCACCCCCAGCCGCGCCACCTTTAAACTGCTGCCGCCGGAACTGCAAACTCGCGAAACCCTCTTCCCCCCCGATGAGGTGCTGGCCCGCTGCGAAGGCATTGCCCCCCTCGACCCCGCCACTACCGAGCTCTTTGACCAAGCCTGGACAGAACTCACCAGCATTTAGGACGGATGCAGCCTTCTGTGGTCAGGAGACCTCCCGAAGGGCGAGGAGACCTCGCCTTTACTTCACCTCGTTGGGGCAGGGTTCGCCCTTGGCAAAGGTGCTGATGTTGGTGAGGGTAGTATCGGCAATGTTGCCGAGGGCTTCTTGGGTGAAAAAGGCTTGGTGAGCGGTGATCACCACGTTGGAAAAAGACTGCAACAACTGGAAAGTATCGTCTTGAATGATGGTGCCGGAGAGGTCTTCAAAAAAGAGGTCTTCTTCCTCTTCGTAAACATCGGTGCCCAGGTAGCCAATTTGGCCGGATTTAATCCCTTCAATTACGGCTTTGGTGTCCATCAACGCGCCGCGACTGGTGTTGATCAGCATCACCCCCGGCTTCATGTGCTGGATGGTTTCGTCGTTGATCATGTGGTAGGTGGCGGGCAGTAGCGGACAGTGCAGGGAAATCACGTCCGACTGGGAAAAGAGGTCGGGCAGGTCAACGTAGCTGACGCCCAGGTCGAGGCAGGTCTGGTTAGGGTAGACATCGTAGGCCAGCAGCCGACAGCCAAAGCCTTTCATAATTTGGGCGAAGCATTGGCCAATTTTGCCGGTGCCGACGATGCCCACGGTTTTGCCATGGAGGTCAAACCCTAGCAGGCCGTTGAGGGCAAAGTTGTCGTCGCGCACTCGGTTGTCGGCCCGGTAGAGGCGGCGATTCAGCATCAAAATCAGCCCCACGGCGTGCTCGGCCACGGCGTAGGGAGAATAGGCGGGCACCCGCACCACGGTGATGCCCAGTTCCTTGGCGGCGGCTAAATCCACATTGTTGAACCCGGCACAGCGCAGGGCCACCAGCCGAATTCCCAGCTTGGCCAGTTTTTCTAGCACCTTGCGGTTCACCTCATCGTTGATGAACACGCACACCGCCTCGGCCTCAGCCTCGCTGGCTAGGGAGACGGTGTGGGAGGTAAGGCGGGCTTCGATGAAGGTGAAGTCGTGGCCGTGGGGACGGTTGGCCTGCTCGAAGGAGAGCTGATCGTAGGGCTTGGTGCTAAAGACAGCAACTTTCATGGGGCAATTCGGCAACTCGATGGGGCAACTGGGCGATTCAGCGGAAAATCTGCCCCTAGGGTAACCCTAAGTGGACGCTGAATGCTGTTTCATCCCAAGACGGTTCGGGGGGTGATCGTCGTTTAGTGATCGGTTGTTTCGTTAGTTAAAGATGCGGGTGAGCGACAGAGCAAAACCGGGCAGAATGGCTTCTCCAGAAAGCTGATGAGGGGCGTCTAGGATTTCCACAGGCTGACCGAAGCGATAGATTTCCACCTGTTGGTCTTGGGGATTGATCAACCAACCTAAGCGCACACCGTTGGCCTGGTACTCCTGCATTTTGGCCTGGAGCGTGGACAGACTATCGCTTGCCGAGCGCAATTCGATGACAAAATCTGGCGCGATGGGGGGAAATTTCTCCCGGTCGCCAAGGCTGAGGGCTTCCCATCGACGGGCTTCAATCCAGGCGGCATCGGGGGAACGCTCAGCTCCGTTGGGGAGCTTGAAGCAGGTGGAAGAGTCGAAGGTGTAGCCCCGTTGGCTTTGGCGGTTCCAAATCGTTAAGTCAGCGGTGATGTTCGCATTGCGACGGCCGCTTTCACCGCCAGTGGGTGCCATGATGATCAGTTCTCCCTGGGCCGAGCGTTCAAACTTTACGTCAGGATTGGCCAGACAAAGCTGGTAAAAGGCCTCTTCGGTGAGGGCACCAACGGGGTCGAGGGTGATGGTGAAGGCAGTCATGGGCCAATCCCCAGAGGAGCATTTTTTACCATTTTAAAGGGCGTTGATGGCCTTAGCCTTGTTGGGTGGCTGCGCAGGATCGTCCTTTCAAAAACGCCCTAACTCCAGTCTTCCCGACCTCGGCCCAGCCCCTTGTACACCTCGCCCTGTTGGTGGATGGCGCGGGTTTTGGCGAACAGGGTTTCTTCGGTGAACTGCCAGCGGGTCATCGCTTTTTTGAGGTCGTTTTGAATATCCCGTGCGCCGGGGAAACCCTCGTAGCGAATCATCAGGCGGGCCAGTTCCACCAGGTTATAGTCGGTGGCTTCTCCGGCCAAAAGCTGGTTCACTACCTCGCGGTCGGCTTTGTA
>CAZWNR010000238.1:3730-6532 GCA_964635665.1 uncultured bacterium
AACGGCCATCTCAATTAGCCCGCCGCCCAGTACTCGGTCGCCATCAAACCACACGGCGGCTTGGCCGGGGGTAACGCCAAACTGGGGTTCGTCAAACACCAGCTTCACCCGATCTGCCCAGCCGTTGGGGCCTTCGAGGGGAATTAGCATAGCCCCAACGGCTCCGCTGCGGTAGCGAATTTGCACCGATACCGGAATCGGCTCTTTGGGCGCGGCGATGGAAACCCAGTTCACCCGCTGCACGGTGCAGTCGGGTAAGTGGGCATCGCTGCGGTCGGCGACGATAACTTGGTTGCGGCCCACATCAAACCCCACCACGTAGAGCGGGTTGGGGGCGGCAATGCCCAGGCCCTTGCGCTGGCCGATGGTGTAGTGGTGAATGCCCGTGTGCTGACCCAGAATGCGGCCCTCGGTATCGACGATATCCCCCGGTTTGGGTGCGAGGTACTTGTCGAGGAAGGTTTGCATGGAGCCGTGCTGCTCGATCAAACAGAGGTCTTGGCTGTCGGGCTTTTCGGCGGTGTGTAGGCCCAGTTCGGCGGCGATGCGGCGGGTTTCGGTTTTGGTTTGGTGACCCAGGGGAAAATGGCAGGCCGCCAACAAATCCTGGGTGAGGTCATACAGAAAATAGGACTGATCCTTAGCCGGATCCACCGCCCGCAGCAGCTCGTAGCGTCCGGTTTCATCATTGTGGACGATGCGGGCATAGTGCCCCGTGGCGATGCGCTCACAGCCCAGTTCTTCCCTGGCGTATTGCAGCATGGGGCCAAACTTCACCGCCCGGTTGCACTGGGAACAGGGCAAAGGCGTGATGCCGTTGCCGTAGCCTTCTACTAGGTAATCGACAATTTCTTTTTGAAACACATCGCGGCTATCGACAATGTGGTGGGGAATGCCCATGTCTTCGCAGAGCTTAGCCGCATCCACCATGCCCTCCGAGCAGCACTGGCCCTTGCCCTTCATTAGCCACAGGGTGAGGCCCACCACGTCATAGCCCTGCCGATGCAGCGTCGCCGCCGCCACCGAACTATCCACCCCGCCCGAAAGCCCCACCACAATCTTTTCCATGGCCAAATTGCTGCGCTGAATCGCCCTAAGACACAACCTCTATCCTAGCGCAGGCGCTTCGGAGATCTGGCGGGGATAGCGGTTGGGTTTGCCTTAGAAAACATTTGAAAAGCTGAAGTGAGTTCTAAGTTATGGTCTCTGGGTGGTGCTGGCGCTAGCCTTGCCCCAGCGTTATGCACCACGACGAATTTGACTAGACGCACTACCGTGACCAAGCCCACTCAAACGGGACTTTACCGATTACTGCGCCTGTCGAACATTCTCTTTAATGCGACCATTGATGTCCTGAAAGATCGTTTCCATCAACTCTGGCGTCACGCCGCCCGGAATCAGCAAATCGTTCATCAAAAAGGTGGGGGTGCTTTCGAGCTCTAGGCGCTGGGCTAATTCCAAATCCTGCGCCACAGCGGCGGCGGCTTCTGGGCTGGCACGGTCGCGGTTAAACTGCGCCACATCCAGCCCCATCGAGGTCGCCAGTTCAAGATAAAGGTCTTCCCCTAGACGCTCCTGATTGGCAAACAGGCCATCGTGATACAGCCAAAATTGATCCTGCTGGCCCGCCGCCCAAGCCGCCTTGGCCGATGGGGTCGCCTCCGGGTGAATGGCATCCAAGGGGAAATGCTTGTAGACAAACAGCATATCCTCGTTGTGGCGGCCAATAAAATCCTTTAACTGAGCCGCAGAAACCGCACAGTAGGGACACTGAAAATCGGAAAACTTAAACAGCACAATGGCCGCATTGGGGTTGCCCTGGGTGGCCGAAGTCGCTAGCAATTCCGCCCGATCCAAGCTGGTGATCACCTCCGTCACCACCGCCTGCTTGGGGCCAGAGGGAGCCGGTTCATCCGCCCCAAATAGCCCCTGCCAGGGCACCAAAGCCAGCAGCGGCACCACCATCCCTAACAGCACCATCCCCAAGCAAAACCACAGCAACCGCTTCGACCGCAAGATTTTCTGCCACATCTGTTTCACCTGCCCTGCATCAATACGCGGCAACCCTTGCCTGTAGTCTACGCCATAGCGCCCTCGGCCCAAGGGCTAGGTTCTGCCGATGGTGATTTGCATGGTTTAGGCTCCTTTTAGTTGAATTGCTCACCTGGAAGCATTGGTGTCAATTCACTTAGTAAACCTGGAATATCAACCTCTGCTGTTTTCCAGGCCTCATTCAGATCAATATCATCATAGCAATGAATTAATTTATCACGCATTCCAGCGATGAGCGGCCAGGGAATATTGGGGTTCTACATCCTCAGCTCTGAGGAAAGGCGTTTGACGGCTTCTCCAATAATCAATAACTGAAAAACGATGGCGGACTGAGTTCTGTCGTCCTCAAGAAAATCAGCTTTATTCATGCCAGACTTGTATCTCAAAATCTTTTGAGAAGCATAAAAAATATCTAAAAGAGTGGCATGATCACGATTGCTGAGCATAAATCTTCTGGGCGGTAGAAAGAATTTCTTGGCGACGAACCCAATTTTGGCTGTGTTCAATGGCTCGCTTGCTAATTAAGTCAACTTTTCTTCCTAAGATAGATTCAAGTTCTTGCTGAATTTTAATATGCTCTAATAAACCCCAGTCAGAGGTTGGTGCAAAGGTTACAAGAAGATCAATGTCGCTGTTGGGATGGAAGTCATCACGTAGGACGGAGCCAAAGGCAGAAAGTTCAGTGATCTGCCAGCGCTGACAAAGCTCGTGAATGGATTTTTGTGGGAGGTAAATTTTAAGTGCCATGGG
>CAZWNR010000239.1:0-6504 GCA_964635665.1 uncultured bacterium
GCCAGAATAATAGGGTTGCAGCCAGTCTAAGCTGAGCTCATAGAGGTAGTCTACCGCCCAGGTGGCCCGACGGTGAATCATATGGTATGGAAAGGCGTGGGCTACCCCTACCACCGGCACCCCAGCCCGCCGTGCCGCCTCAATTCCGGCAAAGGAATCCTCCACCGCTAGGCACTCATCGGCCCTTAGATCGAGGTCGGGAAACTGCTCATTCAGCCGTTGGATGGCCAGCAGGTAGGCGTCTGGGGCGGGTTTGCTGGCGACTAAGGACAGATCATCGCCTGACACAATGGCATGGACATGGCCAGCCATGCCCGCCAAGGACAGGACGGCCTCAATTTCGCTCCGTCTCGCCCCCGACACCACCGCCAATTTCAGATGGGCTGCTCGAATTTGATAGACCACATCCTCTAGACCGGGGTAGAGGGGCAACTTGTCGAGGGTCGCTAGGGTTTCTCGATAGCGGATGGCCTTGCGATCCAACAGCTTGTTGAGTTGGGCCTCGGTAACGACACGCCCCTGGCGCTGCCACAAATCCACAATGCAGGCTCGATCCGTGCGGCCTAGGCATACCTGCTGGTAGTCTTCCAGGCTAGGGCGCAGGTTTTCCTCCAGCAACAAGTCCTGAATCAGGCGCTGGTGTAGCGGTTCATCATTGATAATGACGCCGTTGAAATCTAGCAACACTGCCCGTAGCACCATAGATTAACCCGTTTCATCAACGTAATGTAAAGAAATCGACATCTTAGGAGATTTTCTCTAGCTTATCCCGGTTTTTGGGTATTCAAAGGGAAGGCAACCCCACTAAAACTTTATCAACTCGCGACCTCTACGCGGCTTTACGTATCTTTCTGATTAATTGTCCAATTCAAGGCCAGGCAAGGATTTTAGCCCTCAACTTAGCACTTTCGAGAAAGCCGCACCCGTAGGATTACGGAGTTCATAGTTTGCCTTGCTCTAGAGTCCCGTGGATCAACGATGGTGAGCACCCCTGCATCCTCCGAGAATAGTACGCAGTTCCCTCGGAACTCGCTCTCGCAAGGACATCCGCAGATATGGCTACTCAAATCTCCTCAATTCGCTCTCGGGGTATGGAACTGTTGGCAGAATACCAAAAGAATCCCTCGGTTCAGTTGCGCAATCAGCTTGTCCGCCTCAATGCTGGTTTGGTACGCAAAATTGCCCACCGAATTAGCCATCAGTGTTCCGAACCCTACGAAGATCTCGAACAAATTGGTTACCTAGGCCTGATTCGCGCCATCGAACGATTTGACCCCACCCAGGGCTGCGCCTTCAGCTCCTTTGCCGTCCCCTACATCCGTGGCGAAATGCTTCATTTCCTGCGAGATCGGGGCACCACCGTCAAAATTCCCCGTCGCTGGCAAGATCTGCAAAAAGAAGCCCAGCGCTTGCAGGTGGAGATGACGCGGGAAATGGGACATGCGCCCTCCGATAGCGACGTGGCTATGGCCCTGGGCGTTTCGGTAAAAGAATGGCGTGAGGTAAAAATGGCCCACAAAAACCGGATGCCCCTCAGCCTCGATGCCACGGTTTGTCAACAGGTCGATTCTGCCATCACCCTAGGGGAGACCCTACCCGACACCCACTATTTGCTGATGCAAGCCCTAGAAGAGGATCGCCAGCAAATTCAGCGGGCGATGAACCAACTAGAGGGCAAAACCCGCGCCGCCATCGAGTTTGTTTTCTTCAAAGGGCTATCTCGTAAGGAAGTCGCCGCCAAAATTGGCGTTAGCCCCATGACCGTTACCCGCCGAATTCAGCGAGGCGTCGATCAAATGGTGGCCTATCTCCAACCCCAAACTCTACAAACCGATCCCTAGGTTTGCTTCCTTTCTAGCCCAGCCCTGAAGTCAGTCGCTTGACCATTAACCCTAACCCTTGGCGAGGATGCCGACGAACGGTGTCCTCGCTTTTCGTGCGTCATCCCATAATAGAAAGAGCGGCCTCTGCCGCAATCACCCCATACCATCGCCCTAGGTGAGCCCCCAATGAGCGCTGTCCCTCTCACCTCAATGACCGTCAGCGAGTACCTAGCCTGGGAGCCTAGCCAGACCTTTCGCCATGAATACATCCGGGGCCAAGTGGTAGCGATGACGGGTGGCACCTTGCCCCATAACGACATTGCCATTAATCTGCTCACCTTGCTGCGGCCTGAGGTGCGTGTCCAAGGTTGCCGTATCAACATTGCCGATGCCAAGGTCAACGTTTCCCCATCCATCTACCGCTATCCTGACCTGGTGGTGAGCTGCGATGCGCGGGACAAAGCGGCCCTAAACGCTATTCAGTTTCCCACTTTGATTGTGGAGGTGCTGTCTCCGGCCACAGAATCCATTGATCGGGGCGATAAATTTCAGGAGTATCGCACCCTGCCCAGCCTGCAAGAGTATGTCCTGGTGAGCTCGACTCAGAGGGTGGTGGAAGTCTACCGCCGGGGGGAAGGGCGGATGTGGCTGTATTCCCCCTACCAGGAGGGCGACACCATCCATCTAGAGAGCCTTGGCGTGGCCTGTGCCGTTGAGCAGATCTACGAAGACGTGTCCCTTACTCAGGAGTAAGTGGGTCGGTGGACTATTGGGTTGTGGCGCGGTACAGCGAATGTGGATCAGACCATGACGCTCTTTAGGGGATAACTTCAGCGGGGCAGTGGCTAGCCTAAGTCAGGAAATCACAACAAATGTTGCTGATGAACATTTCTCAACCTCCTATACCTCCTAGGATTTCTTCTGTTGTGGCGGTCAGGCATTGGTCTCTCCATGGAGAGCGGTGACGGATTCGCATTATTGAAGCGGTAGGTACTGTGTTAGAAGGCTTAATCGGTGGCCTGTTTAACGGCATTAGCATTGGTGCGGTGTTGTTGATTGTGGCCTTGGGGTTGGCCATTGTGTTTGGCCTGATGGGGGTAATCAACCTCGCCCATGGTGAATTGATGATGTTTGGGGCTTATACCACCTTTGTGGTGCAGAATGTGGCCAAAAGCATCGGCGGCATCGCTCCAGAGCTTTATATTTTTGTGGCGTTGCCCCTAGCGTTTTTAGTCGCAGCGGCCATTGGTCTATTTCTTGAACGAACGGTGATTCGCTACCTCTACGGGCGACCGCTGGAAACCCTCTTGGCCACCTGGGGCGTGAGCTTGATTATGATTCAGTTCATCCGCAGCGTGGGCTGGCCCATGGTGATTGGGCTAGCGGTGTTTGCGGGCCTATTTTTCGCCGGACGCTGGGTTCTGACCCGCTACACCGACTGGGAGCGAATCCAGGACTGGGCGAATCCAGTGTTTCTGGGGCTTTCAGCGGCGATTGCGGGGTTGACCTGGTTCCTGGTGCAGCGTTCTGGCAGTGCCGAGTTTACCCGCGCCTGGTTTAGCACCCGTAACGTGGATGTGACGCCGCCAAGCTGGCTACGGGGCGGGATCTCCCTCGGCAGTACGTTGCAGTTTCCCTCGGCGCGATTGTTCATTATTGTTCTGACGGTGCTTTGTCTTGCAGCGGTGTACTGGTTTTTGAACCAAACCGCCTGGGGATTGCGGATTCGCGCCGTGACCCAAAACCGAGGCATGAGCGCCTGCTTGGGGATTCCCACCGACCGGGTCGATGCCCTCACCTTTGCCCTGGGCTCTGGCCTAGCCGGGATTGCGGGCTGTGCGGTGACGCTTCTGGGTTCTGTGGGGCCAAACCTGGGGGCCAACTACATTGTGGATGCCTTCATGGTTGTGGTCGTGGGCGGTGTAGGCAAGCTCATCGGCAGCATTGTGGCGGCTCTATTGATTGGTACCACCAGCTATTTGATTGGTTCGGGTACCCTGGCGCTGATTTTGCCGCCAACGGACTTTTTCAAACCCGCCATCGATTTCTTTACCTTCTTTGCCACCACCAGCATGGCCAAGGTGATGGTGTTTGCGTTGATTATTGCCTTCTTGCAGGTGCGGCCCGCTGGGCTGTTCCCGCCGAAGGGTCGTTCCGTGGAGTTGTAGGGTGATGGTTTCTGAAGCAACCACACAGCCGCGTGTTGCGGTTAAGGCTAGCCAAAAGCGCAAATTTTTGATTGAGGCGGCGGTTGTTGTCGCCATTGCGCTGATCCTGATTTTGGTGATGCCGCTATTTTTGTCGGGGTTTCGACTAAATTTGCTGGGGCGCTTTTTGGCCCTGGCCATTGTCGCCCTAGGAATTGATTTAATTTGGGGATTCACAGGGCTATTGAGTCTGGGGCACGGGATTTTCTTTGCCCTTGGCGGCTATGCCTTTGCCATGTATTTGGATCTCAACACCCTGCCTGAAGGCCAGATTCCAGAGTTCTTTGGCCTCTATGGGGTGACAGAACTCCCCTGGTTTTGGCAGCCCTTTAACTCCTTTCCATTTACGCTGATAGCGATTTTTACCATTCCGGCCATTGTGGCAGGACTATTGGGCTACCTGGTCTTTCGTAACCGTATCCGGGGAGTGTATTTTTCGATTTTGACCCAGGCCGCCCTGGTGGTGTTTTTTAACTTTTTCAACGGTCAACAAAAGCTCATCAACGGCACCAACGGCCTCAAAACCTCCACCTCGGTCTTTATGGGCCAGGAAGTCGGCAGTGACGGCATGAGGATGTTTTTCTACATCACCACGGTGGTAGCCCTGATTGCCATGTATGCCCTTTGCCGTTGGCTCACCAGTGGGCGTTTCGGTCGCATGTTGGTGGCCATCCGCGACGACGAAAACCGGGTACGCTTCTCCGGCTACGATCCCACCGCCTTTAAGGTCTTGGTGTTTGCGGTATCTGGGGCTATTGCAGGTGTTGCCGGAGCGTTGTATACCGTCCAATCCGGCATCATTTCGCCCCAGGTGATGGACATTGCCTTTTCCATTGAAATGGTGATTTGGGTCGCCGTGGGCGGACGCGCCACCCTCGTTGGGGCCGTGCTTGGTGCCGTACTGGTGAACATGGCCCGGAGTCTATTGAGCGAACGCTTTCCCGATGTGTGGCTGTTCTTCCAGGGGGCGCTGTTTTTGATCGTGGTGACGGCCCTACCCGACGGCATCATTGGCTGGGGGCGTGGTCAGTTTGGCCCTGCCATCAGCAGCCTGTTGGGCCTTGCCCCCACCGATGTTCCCTACGCCGACGGCACCGAAGCCATCCCTGATCCCACCATCGACACCCCCGAGTACGCCGAAAAGTAGGGTGCCGTAATCCACCATCCCCCGTACGTACGGGCGCACGGCGGTGCGCCCCAACCCCAACCCCAACCTCTCACCCATCCATACCCCATCCATCCATGAGCACCAAAGTCCTCGATATCCAAGACGTTACCGTCAGCTTCGACGGATTCAAGGCCCTCAATCACCTGAATTTTTCGATGAATGAGGGCGAACTGCGGGTGATCATCGGCCCTAACGGTGCGGGCAAGACCACCTTTTTAGACGTCATCACAGGCAAAACCAAGCCCACCGAGGGCGCGGCCTACTTTAAGGGGCAAGACCTGCGGAAATTTAAGGAGCACGAAATTGCCCGGTTGGGAATTGGCCGTAAGTTTCAAACCCCCAGAGTCTACCTCAACCTCAGCCCTCGCGAAAACTTGGAGCTGTCTTGCAACCGCGACAAAAACGTCTTCGCCACCCTGTTTAAGAAAACACCCCCCGCCGAAAAGCGCACCGTGGGCGGCCTGCTCGAAACCATTGGCCTCACCGCCAAGGCGGATATTCCGGCGGCGTTGCTCTCCCACGGCGAAAAACAATGGCTGGAAATCGGGATGTTGGTGGCCCAATCCCCCGATTTGCTGTTGGTGGATGAACCCGTGGCGGGCCTCACCGACGAAGAAACCGAGCAGACCGGCAACCTGCTGCTTTCCCTAGCCGAGAGCCATTCCATTGTGGTGATTGAGCACGACATGGAATTCGTCCGCCAGATTGCCCGCCAGGTTACTGTGCTGCACCAGGGCACGGTGCTCTGTGAGGGCACCATGGACGAGGTGCAGAACGATCCCAAGGTGATCGAGGTTTATCTGGGCAAAGAAACCAGCCTCACCCCAGAGCAAATGCTGCTGCTGCGGATTGCCGCCACCATGGCCTGGGCCGACGACAACTTCGCCGACATCCAGCAGGAGGTGATTTTGGATCGCCTCAGCCGCAAGTTTGCCCACAGCCCCGAAGAACAGGCCAGCCTGCGCGACGATCTGAAAAACCTCCTGGCCAAGGAGATTCCCTTGGAAGATCTCGTGCCCCAACTCACCACCGACGCCCAGCGGGAAGATGCCCTGATGCTGAGCTACGAAGTGATTAGCTCTAACACCATCAACCAAACCGAAGCGGTGGTGTACCAGAAGCTGCTGAATCTCCTGAATCTGCCCCCGGAAACCGTCCAACGACTAGAAGCTGCTGCGCTGGAAGAACTCGCGGCTAGGGGATAGTCAAGTAGAGGTGGTGGGCCATGCCCACCCTACGACTAATCTAGGCTGGTGCATTGCTTCGCGTGTAGCCCTTCGGGCATGGCTGACGCTAGGACGCTAGT
>CAZWNR010000240.1:0-6452 GCA_964635665.1 uncultured bacterium
GTCAAGTGATGATTCCCCTGTTTTTGCCCGTGGGGGCGCGGCCCGACCGGGTTTTGCGGGCCATCATTGCCCTTGCTCTGTTTAGCGCCGCCTACCTAGCCGAAAACGTGCGTGCTGGCTTGCAAGCCGTCCCCCGTGGTCAGGGAGAAGCAGCCATGTCCCTCGGCCTCAACACCCCCATGACCCTCGGCCTGATTGTGCTTCCCCAGGCCCTCAAGATCGCCATTCCCGCCATTGTGGGGCAGTTTATCAGCCTCTTCCAAGACACAACGCTCTTGGCCGTAGTCGGCTTGGCGGAACTGCTGGGCATTGGCCGATCTATCCTCGCTAACCCCACCTACCTAGGTCGCTATGCCGAAGTCTATCTCTTCCTGGCGGTGATCTACTGGTTCTTCTGCTACGCCATGTCCCTCGGCAGCCGCAAGATCGAGGAGAAGCTGAACACCGAACACTAGCTAGAGAGTGGGGAGTCGGAAATCACCGTAGGGGTGGGGTCTTTCCACCCAAACCAAACATAAGTTGTAGGTGGAAGTCTTCCCACCCATTCCAAAAGCCCTGCACCCCCCATCGTGTAACAGTTAACAGTTTGGCGTCCCGAAACCTTTTAGGGTTAAGGCAAAATAGCAGTACCTGGGGTTGCTCCTGGGGGAATTCCATAGAGCGCCATGGCAGGCAGGCTCATTCAACGCCGCCAAACCTACAAATTACAGACACCGAACGATATCGACAAGGAAAAGCCCATGACACAGTTTCAAACGGAGCAACCCTCTGCTCACCACATGACCAGCGAGCCCGTGATTGTGGCCCGCGACGTGGAGAAGTGGTACGACAACGGTTTCCACGTCCTCAAAGGGGTCAGCATGACGGTCTACAAGGGGGAGGTGCTGGTGGTGATGGGGCCGTCTGGGTCGGGCAAATCCACCTTCATTCGCACCTTCAACGCCCTAGAACCCTACCAAAAGGGCAGCATCGAAGTAGATGGCATCACTATTTCCCACGACCTGAAAAATATCGAAGCCATCCGGCGGGAAGTGGGCATGGTGTTTCAGCAGTTCAACCTATTTCCCCACCTCACGGTGCTGCAAAACGTCACCCTCGCGCCCATTTGGGTGCGCCGCTGGCCTAAGGCCAAGGCCCAGGATGTGGCCATGCAGCTTTTGGAACGGGTAGGCATTCTAGAGCAAGCCCACAAATTTCCGGGACAGCTTTCCGGCGGGCAGCAGCAGCGGGTGGCCATTGCCCGTTCCCTGGCCATGCAGCCCAAGGTAATGCTGTTCGATGAACCCACCTCCGCCCTCGACCCAGAAATGGTGCGGGAGGTGCTCGATGTGATGCGTACCCTGGCGGATTCCGGCATGACCATGGTGTGTGTCACCCACGAAGTCGGCTTTGCCCGTGAGGTGGCCGACCGGGTGGTGCTGATGGATGGCGGCTACCTCGTCGAAGAAAACACCCCCCAGGAATTCTTCAGCAACCCCCGCGAAGACCGTACCCAAAAATTCCTCTCCCAGATTCTTTAATCCTAGGGAGGGTCATCCAATCATCTCATCCCAAATCTGGTCTAGTTTCCCCCGTTAGGGGCGAGGAAACCTCGCCCCTAACGGGGTTGTCGCATTGGAAACCGGGTTTTTCTACGTTGGATTTGCTCTGAAAATAGGTTGTCATCCTTGGGGGTTTTGCGCCAGCGTCATGGACGATTGGTATCCAATCCCTAGCCTAGGGTGTGTCATCAATTCCAGCCAAAACCCTTATAGGACAAGCCTTACCATGCCCGATCATGGGAAGCAGGCTAGGGGCTGTAATCGTTGATTCCTGGGCCATCAGCGATTGATTGATGACAGGCCCTAGGTGCTTGGCGTCGATGCATCATCGGTTCATGGATTAATCGATGGTCAGGGTAAAGGGCATTCGCAGGTAGAGACCGCGTGGGTCGTTGAGGGTCTGCACCAGGGTAAGGCTTTCGTCGAGCAGGCGCTGTCCTTGGACGGTGAGGAGATCCGAGGATGGGGAGGCCTGAGCCTGGGCTTGGGCAGACAGGAAAGAAGCCCAGAATTGCTGCCAGTCGCTCGGTTGAGGGTAGCTTTCCAAGTGCCAGTCGTCACCCAGTTCCGCTAGTTCAGCGGCCTTTTCGATAGCTACCTGTAGCCCCCCTAACTCATCGACGAGGCCCAAGCCCTGGCCGGTTTGGCCCGACCACACCCGCCCTTGGGCAATGTCGGCCACCTGTTCGCGGGGCAACTCCCGACCCGCCTCCACCCGATCCAAAAAGGCGGTATAGAGGGTATCGACGGTGGCTTGGAGGATAGCCAGTTCCCGATCTGTCTTGGGACGCGAAATGGAAAAAATATCAGCCAGTTCAGCGGTTTTTACGCCCTCCCAGTTCAATCCCACGGTGTTGCCCAGATTTTCTAGGTTGAGGAAAAGACTAAACACACCAATGGATCCGGTAATGGTGCCGGGTTGGGCCACAATAGCATCGGCACTAGCGGCAATCCAGTAGCCTCCAGAGGCCGCCACATCTCCCATGGACACCACCACCGGAATACCCTCAGCCTGGATCAGCTGAACTTCCCGCAGAATCACCTCCGAGGCCAGGGCGCTGCCCCCCGGACTGTTCACCCGCAGTACCACTGCCTTCACTTGGTCATCCTGGCGCAGTTGGCGCAGTTGGCGGGCCAGGGTATCCCCTGCAATCACCCCTGCCCCTAGACCATCACCCCCCGCTTCACCGTTGACAATCGGCCCTTCAGCGTAGATCACCGCTACCTTGGATTTGGCGGTGCGGCTGGCCCAGGCATCCTCCACGGTGGCCGCGTAGGCGGGTAGATCAATCTGTCGAAAGTCGGCGTCCTCCGTATCGGGGGCTTCTTCCCCGGTGAGTTCTCGCAGGGCGGCCACCACCTCATCTTCGTAGGCCAGCTCATCCACTAATCCCTGGGTTTTCGCCGCCTCCCCAAACAAAAAACCCTGGGTATTGGCAATGGTTTGAAGCTGTTGCGTTGAAAGGGATCGGGCTGTGGAAATATCCTTCAACAGCCCTTGCCACAGGTCTTGCAATAAGCGCTGGGTCTGTTCCCGCTCTTCGGGGCTCATGGTGTTGTTGGTAAAAGGCTCCACCGCCGACTTATAGGCCCCGGTGCGGGTAACCTGAACGCCAATGCCCAGTTTATCCAGGGCGTCAGCCTGGTACAGGGTTTCGCTGTAGAGCCCGTTCATTTCCAGGTCGCCAAAGGGATGCAGGTAGAGCGTATCCGCCAGGGCCACGAGGGCATATTCCCGCTCGCTCCAGTCCACATCATAGGCCAGGACAGGTTTGCCCGAGGCCTTAAACCGGGTTAGGGCTTGGTAAATTTCCTGCTGATTGGCCAACCCAGCCCCCACCGTAGTCGGGCTACCCTTGAGGTAAAGGGCCACGATTTGATCGTCTTCGGCGGCGGCATCCAGAGCTAGAATCGCTTGACGGAGGGCCACCTGGGGCGGCACCGGGCCATTCACGACAAAATCCCCTGGCCCTTGCAGAATGGGCGCATCGGGCACCAGGGTAGAGAGGTCGTACACCAGCACCGAATCCTTGGTCACCGTTGGGGCACCGCCCCCCCTAGCGAGGCTGGCCACCAAGGCTCCCGCCAGCCCCAACGCCCCTAGGGTGAGCAAAAAGCCCATCAGCAGAAAGAACAAAATTGATCCGGTGAGGCTAGCTAAGGTGTATTTCAAAAACTGCCGCATGGAAAGGATCTCACGCAAAGATAGTGGCTACTAATGTACTGCAACGGAGAAACGGATGGCTGGCACCCAGGGAAAACGGAGATTTGCCAACCCTAACAGGCCTGCACACGGCATCTTCGCCAAAATTTCATGGGAAGACCTAGCCTCCTTCAACTAAACTTCTTAATCTAGGATGAGGACAAGCTTTAAGCTCTAATCTACCTCTAATCCTACCGTAGAAATACTGAAGAAGCCATCCACAGACGACCACATTAACCTGCGTAGACTTGCGTCACACCGATGTGCTCACTTCACCATGACGATGGAGCAGTTTCTTCACAAACTTAAGGTGTGTTTCGAGGAGCCCATGGCCTGAAAGCCCTGAAATGAGCTATCAGGCCAAAGTCCGCTTGTATTGCAGGTTACAGGCATCACCAATGGAATCAGCTTGAGCGAAGATATTTTATTTTTAGAAGGTATTTATGAAACTCTTAAATCTTTAACAGGTTATTTTTTGTTAAAACGCCCTGCCACCTTTTAGACAGTCTCATTGCCAGGTTGCCAGCTATGCGGTGACAAAAATTTTTTCCTTGGAACATCGACCACAGTGCTAAGTCAGCTATCATTATCCTTAAAGAGCGTTTAAAGAGTAATCTGCCATAGCTTGATTCACCTGTCGGTTACCACTACCCTGTTCCCAAGAGGATTTTAGAGGAATGTCACCTTAGCTACAGCGTTTCTTGATCCCATGAGGTAAAACACAAGTCCTAAAACCTCTGTCACATAAGAATCTCAGATCTGAATTTGTACCTCACTTACCCAGGAACTGCTTTATAGCCAAAGAGACCTACCGAACATCCGCCCAGTCCTTGACTGCACATGCGCAGAAAATCATATTTTTAATTTTCATATATTGATTTTATTTAGAAAAGCGGGATTCTCATGTTTTTATCTGAACCTCTTTCAACAAAAACGCTTGGCTTTTCAGTTCGCAAAATCAAAACTTTAGTCGGCTATTCGTCGCTGTACGAATTTGAAGACTTTATTAGCGAAGTCAGCGATGTTGATTTAATCGAGGTTCAAGACTTCAAAAATATTGACAAGAGTCGCAAGGTCTTTAAGGTTCTTCGGAAGCTGGATAGTTCGGGACGACTCAGCCAACTTTTGGCTCCAAGTTTTATTCCTGAGAGAAGCCGATTTTATCTCGACAAAAAATACGATCTTCTGATTTACACCTTCAATAGCGTTTTCGAGCTATTCCTTTTTCAAGCTGTTCAGGGATGGCAGAATAAAGCGCAGCATAAAGCCTGTTTTATAAACGAATTTTGGGAACCAGAATTAGAAGATAGTGACTATTTAATTGAGCTAACTAAGGATTTCGATCATATTTTTCTGGGTCTGCATCACTCGGTTGACACCATTACTCGTCTTACGGGCAAGCCTTGTTCCTACTTGCCGCTGGGGGTTGATGCTCTGAAATTCAATGCGTTTACAACTTCGGCTAAGCCGTTGGGTATTGATATTTGCAATATCGGTCGCCGTTCTGATGTTACCCACAAGGCTTTACTGGAGTTTGCCCGCCAAAACAACTGGTTCTACTATTACGACACGGTTTCTACCGCAAGGGTCGCCGATCCTGGGCTACACATCACTTTCCACGTTAAAGATCATCGCGAGCATCGATCACTATACTCTAACCTCCTTAAGCACAGTCGCTACTTCATTGCCAATCGAGCCATGGTGAATCGATTCAAATCCGAAAGTGGAAAAGATGAAATTCCGGCTCGCTACTTCGAGGGTTGTGCGGCGGGTACTGTTATGCTCGGCGAGCCCCCCAACAACCCAGTCTTCAGAGACTATTTTGGATGGGAAGACGCTGTGATTGCTGTTCCCTTTGATGCCCCCCATATCGGCGAGATTATTGCCGAGTTAGAGGCTCAGCCAACACGCCTAGCGACCATTCAGCGGAATAACACCATTCAGGCCCTGCTGAAGCATGACTGGCTACATCGGTTACGGGTGATTTACGACACCTTCGCTCTTCCTTATACTCCTGCCATGGAAGAACGGGCCACCCAAATTAATGCGTTAGTCGACAAAGTGCATCGGTCAGGGTCCTCTGATTCAGCACTGTATGTCATCTAGCTATATTAGTAAGCTCTATTTGTAAAACGCCTAGCGATGCTGGCGTGCCTGCACCTGCTTCGCCTGCTGAATCCAGGTGCTCACCTGATCGGGACTAGGACAAAGGTCTGAGCGCTGCATAGTTTTGACATGGAGACGCCTAATGCGGGTGTAGAGGGTGGAGGCAGCACTGTCGGCCAATTGCCCCACGGACACAATGCCGGCATGGAGCAGAAGCCCGTTATAGGTGCAGCCCACCGCTGGCAGTCGCGCCAGTTCCGCCAAAATCACCCATTTAGCGATGTAGCGCTCAGGTACAGCCAGGTTTTTGGCCAAGACCTGGCGCTGAGCCGGGGATTGCCCCTGACGACGCAGGTGCTCTGTGGTGGTTAATCCGTGGCTTGCCAAAGCTTGGGCCTGAGGTTCACTCAGCCCTGGCAGGTTTTGAATGGGGAAATTGCTGAGATTCATGATCGCCCTCGTGATGGGAAAAGGCCCAGGGAAACCACGTCGGAGAAGGAACCATGGGGCAAAAAAGCAAGCTATACTAGTGAGGGTCTTTGACCTCCGGGATGTAGCGCAGCTTGGTAGCGCGCCTGCTTTGGGAGCAGGATGTCGCAGGT
>CAZWNR010000241.1:0-6418 GCA_964635665.1 uncultured bacterium
GCCCAACTGAGTCAGGTGATTTTGATGATCAATCCACCTAAGGCTAATCTCCCTAGGGCTGGAACCGCCGCCTGGGAGCAAAGTAGTGCCCTTTTGGAATGGGTGGAAAGCCCCATTGGCTGTGGGCTAGAAGCCTTAGCACAGGTCATGGATTGGGTGGTGGCGAATACTTCCCTAAGTCAGCAGACTACCAAGGTCTTCATCAGCTACAAGCGCGATGTGCTTCCCGATGAAACCATTGCCCAGCAGCTTGTTGAAGCCCTCAGCCCGACCCACCAAGTGTTTATCGATCAGATGATGCTGGTGGGAACGCCCTGGGCAGATCGAATTAAGGCCGAAATTCAGCAGTCCGATGCGTTGGTTGTGCTGCTGTCGGAACAGTCTGTCCACAGCGAAATGGTGCACAGTGAAATTGCCATGGCCCACGACTGTGCCCGCACCCAGGGCGGACGACCGGTGATTCTGCCCGTGCGGCTGGCCTATCGGGAGCCGTTTCAGTATCCCCTCAGCACCTACCTGGATGCGATTAACTGGGCGGTATGGTCTGAGCCCGCTGATACCCCCCGGCTAATTAAAGACCTGCAACGGGCAATGGCGGGGAGTCATTTACCCATCGATACCCCCGCCGCCAAGGCCCAAGTGGTTCAGATCACCCCTAGTACCACCCTGCCACGACCGTTTCCCTCCGCCCAACCTCACCGCACGATTGCCCAGCCCCTAGAACTGCCCGAAGGCACCATGATGCCCGACTCCCAGTTCTATGTGGAGCGATCCTTTGACCACCTGGCCTTGGATACGATTCAGCAGCAGGGGGTGACGATTACCATCAAAGGCCCTCGGCAAATGGGCAAAAGTTCGCTGCTCTCGCGGATTATGAATGCCGCCACGCAGCGGGGCAAGCGGGTCGCCTTTTTGGATTTTCAACTGTTTGATAAAGCCGCCCTGGCCAATGCCGATGACTTCTTCCCGGTCTTTTGTACCTGGCTGTCGGACGAACTGGAGGTAGAAGACCAAGTCGATGACTATTGGCAAACCCGCCTCAGCAACACCCAGCGTTGCACCCGCTACCTAGAGCGCTACCTGCTCAAGGAAATCGCGCAGCCCATTGTGCTGGCCATGGATGAGGTGGAATGCACCTTTGATACAGACTTTCGTTCCGACTTCTTTAGTATGTTGCGGAGCTGGCACAACAAGCGAGCCACCAAAGCCCTGTGGAAGAACCTCGACCTGGCCCTCGTCACCTCCACCGAACCCTACCAACTGATCGAAAACCTCAACCAATCCCCCTTTAACGTGGGCCACATCATTGAGCTATCGGACTTTAATCTGGCCCAGGTGCAAGACCTCAACCAGCGCCACGGCAACCCTCTGACGCCTGCCGACCAGCAGGGCTTGATGAACCTGGTGAATGGCCATCCCTACCTAGTACGAAAGGCCCTGTACCTGGTTGCCAGTGGCCAACTCTCCGCCGATGCGTTGTTTAATCAGGCTTACAACGAACGCGGCCCCTTTGGCGATCACCTGCGGTATCACCTGTTTCGCATTTACGACCAGCCAGAGCTAAAGGAGTGCTTTTTACAGGTGGTGCAGCGTCAAACCTGCCCCAATGAAAAAGTCTTTTTCCGGTTGCGAGGGGCGGGCCTAGTGCGGCGGCGCGACAATGGCGATGTGGTGCCCCGCTGCGAACTCTACGCCCGCTATTTTGAGCAGCACCTACGCTAGAACGCTGCGTAGAAACCGGGTTTCTCGGCCCAAAGGTAGATGAGTCGTTAGGGCGATAATGCAGAAACCGGGTTTCTGAACACCCAAGCCCAAGCATCCACCCCATAGACTGATCTGGGTTTGGTTTTCGCTATGGTAAAAGTAGCACAGTCATTGAGGCTTCCGTGATGACTCCTGCAACGAACCGCGTTCGATGGACAGCGGCGGATCTGGCCCTGTTCCCCGACGATGACAGGCGTTACGAGATTATTGATGGAGAACTCATCATCACTGGGGCGCAGCGATGGAGTCATCAACGGGTAATGGGTCGGATTTTTGCGGCCCTCGATAACTGGTGCCAAGATACTGGGCTGGGGCGAACGGCCATTAATCCTGGCATTATTTTCACCGATGAAGACAATGTGATTCCCGATGTGGTGTGGGCCAGCAATGCGCGATTAGATGCTCTGATGGATGAGGCGGAACACCTCACTGGGGCACCGGAACTGGTGGTGGAAGTGCTATCCCTCGGCAAAAAAGACGAACAGCGAGATCGCCAACTCAAGCTCAAGCTGTATTCCCAGCAGGGGGTGCAGGAATATTGGATTGTGGATAACACCCTGGCCGAGGTGCAGGTTTATCGTCGCGATCATGCAGTGCTGACCCTGGCCATGACCCTGCAAGCGACAGACAATCTCACCTCGCCGCTGCTGCCAGGTTTTTCCTACCCCCTCAGCCAGATCTTTGTGAAGCGTGATCCAGGCGTCTCCTCTCCCTAAAACCTGCTATATGCTGAAGGGCAAGTTTCTGACAGCGTTCAACGGCCATGTCTAGTCCAGTCATCTACACCGTGGGGGGAACGGTACAGGCGGGGGGCGGCATTTATGTGCCCCGGCAGGCCGATGAGGAATTACTCAACCTCTGCCGCAATCGCACCTTTGCCTATGTGCTTACCCCTCGGCAGATGGGGAAATCGAGCTTGATGGTGCAAACGGCCCGTACCCTAGAGGAAGAAGGGGTGCGTACCGTCATCATTGACCTAACGGAAATTGGCACCCAGGCCACGGCGGAGGAATGGTACCTAGGGCTGCTGACCCTAGTGGAAGACCAGCTAGAACTAGACACCGACCCGCTGGATTGGTGGGAGGAACAGGGCCATCTGGGCTTTACCCAACGGCTTACCCGCTTTTTTAAGGAGGTGGTGCTGGTGGAGGTGGCGGAGCCGATTGTGGTGTTTGTGGACGAAATCGATACCACCCTCAGCCTTACCTTTAGCGACGACTTTTTTATCGCCATCCGCTATTTCTACACCGCCCGCGCCCAAAACCCCGATTTTGACCGCCTTTCCTTTGTGCTAATTGGTGTGGCCACCCCCGCCGACCTGATCCGCGACCCCCAGCGCACCCCTTTTAATGTGGGGCAGCGGGTAGACCTAACCGACTTTACCCCCACCGAAGCCCAACCCCTCGCCGCCGGATTGGCCCCCACCCCCACCGAGGCCCAACAGATGCTCGATGAGGTGCTGCAATGGACAGGCGGCCATCCCTACCTAACCCAGCGCCTCTGCCAAGCCCTAGTAGAGCAGACTAGAGGCTCAGCAGCCCTGTACGGGCGCACAGCAGTGCGCCCCAACCCAACCCCGTACGGGCGCACTGCTGTGCGCCCCAACCCACGCCCCAACCCGCGCCCCGATTTAGCCTCCGATACCATTGCCCAAACCGTTGCGGCGACGTTCTTTGGCCCCCAAAGCGAGCAGGACACCAACCTGCAATTTGTGCGGGATATGCTGACCCTACGCGCCCCAGATATTTACCAGGTGCTGACCACCTACAAAGACATCCGGCGAGGGCGGCAGAGCATTGTGGACGAGGAACAGTCGATCACCAAATCGCACCTGAAGCTGGCAGGGGTGGTAAAACGCGATGCCGACAAAACCCTGCGGGTACGCAATGCCATCTATGCCACGGTGTTTGATGAAGCCTGGGTGCGCCAAAACCTACCCGTAAACTGGCGCAAACGCATCGCCCGACTGCGCGGAGCCTTGGCTGCTGGGGTGGTGGTTACTGTGGGCATGGCAGGGTTGACTGGCTGGACCTTATGGGCGCAGGCGAAGGCTAACACAGCACGGGACGAGGCTAAGGTAGCACGGGACGAGGCTTACAGCGAGCGGGCACGGGCTGAGAAAGAGCGCAGACGGGCAGAAGGTGCTTTGAGAGAAGTAGAAAATGCTTTGAAAGAAGTAGAAAATCAGCGTGATAACGCAACTAAGGCAGCAGAAGAGGCCGAACAACAGCGCAAGAATGCTCAAAAACAACGTGATCTAGCCGAAGCTGCTAAGCAACTGGCAGAACAACAGCGCCAAACTGCTGAAGCCCGCCGCAAAGAAGTCGAACAAGCCCGTGCTGACGAAGCCGAAGCTAGAGCAGAAGCTCAAGCAAGCCAGCGAGATGCCGATGAGCAGCAACAAAATGCGGAGTACCATCAAAAAATTGTCCAGGCCCAACAGTTGGTTACTCCATCAAGCTTTGTGCAGGAGTTTCAGGAACACTCATTACCAACCAGCATTTTATTAGCAATAGAGGCTACCAGTCGTTTGATTGCGAATAGCCCCCCAGCAAATTCAGGAGATGCGAATGCAACTCTAGGGAATGCGGATGCAGCTCAACGGCAATATTCATCAGCAATGAGGGATGCGAATGTAGCTCTGCGGCAATACCCGTTGTTGGCTCTGCAGGTTAGCCATTTCAACCATAGGGAGATTCGCGTGGTGGCTGTCAGCTCGAATGGCCAGTATTTTGCGACAGTCAGTAATAACGGTACGGCGCGAATATGGGAATCGAGTAGTGGTCGTGAACATTTCCACCTAAACCACGGTAGTAGCATTTATAAAATAGTCTTGAGTGATGATGGCCGTCATGTCGCTACCGCCAGTGATGATGGCACAGTACGGGTGTGGAATTTCCATGGGATGGAAGTTGCCCGAATGAGTCATGACAGTGGAATTCTCGCAATGGCCTTGAGTGCTGACGGGAACCGTTTAACTATTGCCAACTATGACGGCACAGCAAAAGCTTGGAAGGTTGGCGGTGAGGCGAAGGTTTTTCGCATTAACAAAGAAGAGGCAAATCTTGACACATCCTTGAGTAGCAATGGCCGCTATTATGTTGGTGCTATTGCAGCCTCCTTGAGCGCTGATGGTCGCTATATTGTTACCTCTAGTTTGAACGACCTACCACAGGTATGGGATATCGGTAGTGGAGCCATCCGCTCTAATCTCAATCATCCGGGCGTAGTCCTTGCGGTTGCCCTTAGTGCCAATGGTCGCTATGTGGCTACTGCTAGTAATGATGGACAAGTGCGCCTGTGGGAAGCCTCAAACGGTCGAGAGATCGGCGCATTTAATCATGACGGCAAAATCACTTCAGTAGCCGTGAGTGCTGATGGCCGTTATGTCACTGTGGTTGATTGTGAGGGGACTGGACAGGTGTGGGACAGGGAGAGCCGTAACATGTCGGCCTACTTTAACCACAATAGTAGAACTGATGCAGTCTCGTGCAACTCCAATGGACGTTATGTAGCTACTGCTATTAGCCCCAATGGGCGTTATGTAGCTACTGCTAGCTCAGATAATGGTGTAGGACGGATATGGGATACAGCCAGTCAATTTGAAATAGCCTCTCTTGATCACGGAAATAGTGCAGTTAATGCAGTAGTATTCAGCCCCAATGGGCACTATGTGGCTACTGCCAGTAATGACAACATAAGTCGAGTATGGGATGTAGAGAGTAAACAGGAAATCGTGCTAAATCGACACACTGCGTCGATTTCTGAGATGGTATTTAGCCCAAATAGTCAATACGTAGCAACCACTGATTCAGACGGCACAGCACGGATTTGGGATACTAGCACATGGGCGCAAACCATTCTTGTTCATGAGGGTAAGGTATTGGGGGTAGCCTTTAGCTTGGATAGCAGATCCCTCGTTACGGCCAGTTATGACTACACAGGTCGGGAATGGGGTGTAGAGAGTGGTCACAAAACTGTACGTATTAACCGCTATGGTCACACAGGCCAGCGATGGGATGTAGAGAGTGGTCAGGGAATCGCCATCCTCAACCACGATGCCTTAGTCAATGCGGTAGCTTTTAGCCCCGATGGCCGCTACATCGCAACTGCTAGTAGAGACAACACAGGTCGGGTTTGGGCGGTGGAGAGTGATCAGGAAGTGGAGAGCGATCAGGAAATTTTCAACATCCAACACAATCAATGGATTAATGAGATGGCCTTTAGTCCTGATGGCCGCTACATCGCTACTACTAGTGACGATGGCACAGCACGGGTGTGGGCGGTAGAGAGCAGAAAAAAAGTCGTCCAGGTCTATCATGATGCCCCAGTCAGTGCAGTAGCATTTAGCCCCGATGGACACTATGTTGCTACTGCTAGTGACGACGGCACAGCACGAGTTTGGGATGTTAATAATCGCGTGGAAATCGCCCGACTCAATCACGATGGCCCAGTCAATGCAGTAGTCTTTAGCCCCGATGGCCGCACTATTGCTACGGCTAGTGATGATGGCACTGTCCAAATCCGCTATGTCCACGCCCAAGACCTAATTGAGCAAGCCTGCAACCGCCTCACCCGCAACCTCACCCTGAGCGAATGGCGGCGCTACCTCGGCGACGAACCCTACCGCCGCACCTGCGAAAAAAAACTACCC
>CAZWNR010000242.1:0-3564 GCA_964635665.1 uncultured bacterium
CCTTGGTCACCGTGTAGCGGGAGGGGCGCAGGCCGTTGCGATCTAGCACCGCGCCCATCATGGTGCCGTCGGTGAAGGCGATCGCGGCGGGGCCGTCCCAGGGTTCCATCAGGCAGGCGTGGTACTCGTAGAAGGCTTTCTTCTCGGCACTCATGGACTCGTGGGCCGTCCAGGGTTCTGGCACCATCATCATCATGGCGTGGGGCAATGATCGACCCGAAAGCGCCATCAGTTCTAGGGTGTTGTCAAAAATGCCGGAGTCGCTGCCGTCCTTATTAATCACGGGCTGGGTGCGCCGCAGGTCGTCGCCAAATAGGTCGGTTTCAAACATCGACTGACGGGCATACATCCAGTTGATGTTGCCGCGCAGGGTGTTGATTTCGCCGTTGTGGGCGATGTAGCGGTAGGGGTGAGAGCGCTCCCAACTGGGGAAGGTGTTGGTACTGAAGCGAGAATGCACCAAGGCCAGGGCGCTTTCCATATCGGGGTCGGCCAGGTCGGGGAAGTACAGCCCCACCTGTTCCGGGGTCAGCATTCCCTTATAAACCAGGGTGCGGCAAGACAGGCTGGTGGCATACCAGTAGGGGTCAATGCCCGTCGGGCGAATCGCAGAGTGAGAACGCTTACGAATCACGTACAGCTTGCGTTCAAAGGCTAGCTCGTCGGTCACATCGCTGGTGCGCTCGATGAACACCTGCTCCATAAAGGGTTCGCTGGCCTTGGCGGTTTCTCCTAGGGAGGCATTGTCCGTCGGCACATCCCGCCAGCCCAATACCCGCAGCCCCTCTTCCTCCACGATGCGCTCAACTAGCCGCCGCCCCTTCTCCCGATCCGCCTCATCAGGCGTCGAGAAAAAGAAGCCCACGCCATAGTGACCGGGCTGGGGTAGGGTGATGCCCTCCGCCGCCGCCACCTTGGCCATGAATTTGTGGGGCATTTGTAGCAAAATTCCGGCCCCGTCGCCCGTGTTGGCCTCGGCCCCAACGGCTCCCCGGTGGGACAGATTCACCAAAATCGTCAGCCCTTGCTGCACAATACTGTGGGACTGCGCCCCCTTCATGTGGACAATAAAGCCCACACCACAGGCATCGTGTTCGTATTGGGGATGGTACAGACCTTGGGCTTGGGGCGGCTGAATTCGGCTCATACTGGTCGAACTAAAGTAACGACGGTGGACAGAAGTGCAAGGAACAGACTGTCCCGCACATAATCCATCAGCATTCTCTGGGCAGATGATTGATTTGCCCGATCTCTTAAGAAAAATATCAGTATCAACCCCCAAGAACTTTGCGAAAAGTCACAGAGCTAGCACAAAAATTCATTCTCAAGGGTTTCTGTAAAATTCAATACTTTTACCCGCTCATTGCTAGAAATACCTTCCTTTATCCAAGCAGGAATACCTCGTTGCTTTGTAGGCGGGACTAATTCTTGACCGAATGATCGCCCCAGTGTTGTGATATGAACTGCCACAGCTTTACTGAATTATTCATGATTAGAATGCCCAAATTAAGGCCTTTAAATATATCTTACTTTGCAAATTTAGTCCCCCTTGTAGGCCACAATTCAGACGAGTCTCAGGTCCCCACCATCGCAGCCATACGTAGGATTGTTCTGAGTCCAAAATCCATGCAGGCTATGCTTCTCTGATACCAGATCTGCGTTGCGGTTAGCCCTAATGAATATCCTGCTTGATCTCGATGGCACCCTCACCGATCCCCAGGAGGGCATTTTGGCCTGTTTGCGCCACGCCCTCGACACCATCCATCAGCCCATTCCCAACGACGACACCCTGCGATTGCTGATTGGCCCACCCCTGCGCGAGGGGATTAGTCATCTACTCCATTGTCCGGCGGAAGACTCCCTGGTGGATGCGGCCATCACCGCCTACCGCGACCGTTTTTCCACCGTGGGTCTGTTTGAGAATCGCCTCTACGACGGCATTTTAGAGGCTCTGGCAAGTCTGGTTGCCCATAGCCCACTGTTTGTGGTCACCTCTAAGCCACGGGTGTTTGCCGAGCGAATTGTGGCCCACTTTGGCTTGGATGCCTATGTTCAGAAGGTCTACGGCAGCGAGTTAGACGGCACCCGTTCCGACAAGGGAGATTTGATTGCCCACGCCCTAGCCCAGTCGGGCCTAGCAGCAGCGGAAACGGTAATGGTGGGGGATCGTCGCTACGACATCATCGGTGCCCTGCGCCAGCAGGTTTGGCCCGTGGGGGTGCTGTGGGGCTATGGTTCTCGCCAAGAACTCATCCAGGCTGGGGGGCAGCAGTTGTTAGATCACCCCAGCGATCTGGCCACCCTGCGTCCTCGGCATTGACCTAAGCAGGACACCTCGTTGGGGTTGGATCTGCTGCGCCTAGACTACCCAGCTGCGGGGCCTTGGGGCTGACCGCTGTGGCCTAGGCCCCTAATCTGTGGGGTGCCTATACAGACAGGAATTTCCTAGAGCATCGGTTCAGGATTGAGAGAACCCCGGTTTCTTCGCTTGGAAAGGCCAAATCTCGTAGGCACACGACAAAGAAACCAGGGTTCTGTACCAGTGTTCTAGGGACAGGTGCGGTTGGCAAAATCGCACTGATAAATGTAGGGTTCCTGCCAGTGCAGAGGAATGCTCAGCAGGTCGCGCACCCCCGTAATGCCCTGGCTGATAAACAGCAGCACCGCCACAGTATTTAGAGCGGCGTGGGTTAAGCGCCAGCGTTTGGAGGTGTAGATCTCTGGCAGGGTGGCGAGGGCAAAAATCATCAACATCGCCGCCGCCATGCCTAGGTAAAAGTGAGACACATACCACTCCTGGCCGCGCCGAAATACCCCCGGCTGCATTCCCAACAACCACAGCCCCAGGCCCGTGAGAGTGGCAAATAGCCCCCGCCATTGGGCGGTGCGCGCTCGGTACAAAACCACCACCGCCGCCAGGGTAAAGCCGTAGACCAACGCCACAAACACGACCCGAAACGGATCGCTAGCCCATACTTGCTCTCGAATCAGCGTTTTGATAATGGGATGGGCCAGGCCCAGCAACACCAGCCCCACCACCGACCCAGCCAACCAGCGCCCTACTCGTACATGCTCGGCACCCACCAGCGGATTGATGCGGGTTTTGGTCTTGGCGTTCACCGCCTGCCGCCGCTGCCGAGTTTGAATCGCAAAATAGGTGGCTACCCCAATCAGGGGCATAACCCAAACCACCGCCAAAACGGGATGCAATAGCCTTAGCAAATCCGGAGTCTCGAGCATGGCAACCTCACTAAATTTCGTGGTTCAACCTAGCGTTGGGAAGGCGTCATCATAGCTTACGCTAATCGATGGGGCAGGTTGACTTGGGGCATAATCAGGGTAGGTCTACCGCTACATTTACGATGTCTGAACCTGTCACCATTCAGGATATTTATGACCTGTTCCGCACCTCCCAACAGGTTGCCGAGCAGCGTTCCGCTGCCCTTGATCACCAGTTAGCCACCTTTGCCGCAGAAGCCGAGCAACGCTCAGCTGCCCTTGATCGTCAGTTGGCAGAGCTTGCGGCGAAGGCGGATCAGCGATCAGCGGAAGCGGATCAGCGAT
>CAZWNR010000242.1:3664-6415 GCA_964635665.1 uncultured bacterium
AGCAGGGGTTGTTTGTCATTCGCCAGTGCGGGGACGCCATGGAAATTGCCAACGACGCCACGTTTCAGCCCGCTACTTGGTAATCACAATCCCAGGAGTTAGGCCCATCGATTGGGCTCCCAAACCTTAGACCCACAAATTAAACCGAGCAAGCTGTTGCTTCAGACGATCTGGTAACTGCTGGGCTAAATCCTTGGCGGTTTTGAAGGTAAGGCGATTTTGGGCAGGCAAATCAAAGGGATACTGGCCAGAGATGTCAGGACGCTCCATCTGGGCCAGCAGAATTTGTTCGGGCGGTTTAGCTTGCAGGGCATAGCCCATTTCCACACAGACATGGGGGCTGGGAATAGCAATTTTAGGGTCGCCAGCGGATTCTAGGATGGGGGTGCCATCGGCCACAAACAGCAGCGCCTTGGCCATTTTGCGAGTGAGGCGGCTGTTTAACCGGGCGGGGCCTTCACTGAGGCGATGACCCACTTCTAGGGTTAGCGGCACCCGGGATTTGGCGTTGAGGGTGGCGAGGGCCTCGGTCAGCCCCTGGTGCAGCAGTTCCGCCGAGGGGCTGTAGTCGGCTTGGTAGCAGAAGTAGATAATCGGGTCGAGGTGGGCCATCACCTCCCGTTTGGTGAAGTAAATTTCGTGGCTGATCAGATCGATGTTGGCGATGGCATAACCGCCGCTGCCTTCTATGTAGAATTCCACCACCTCGCCATCTAGGTAGCGCTGAAACCAAGCACTCTGGCGCACGGTGTCGCTATCGTCTAAAAAATCTGCCCGCAGGGCCGACTTCAGCAGGCTATTCTTGCTCAGCCGTAGATCGTAGGGCCGCTTTTCCAAATCGCGCAGAGGCTCATAGGCTTCTAGATACCAGGCTTTGAGGGCAATAATCGCCATCGATTCCTCCTCGGCAAGGGAGTGGCAGCACCAAACGTATCGCTTGATTTTAAGGCCTAGACCCGATCTCTGATCGGCAAAGCCACCTCGACCAATATATTAATAGAACAAATGTTCTATATTCAATCCTAGGCCCGCCACCCCGCCGGGGTGAGGTCTCCTCGACCGCTAAGGATTAAACACCTCATCTTCAATGCCTACCCACCATTCGCCCAAACCCATCAGTTCCCCATGGAGTTGGCTGAGTTCGCGCATGTAGGCTTCGGGGGCTAGGGTTTCTTTGCGCTCTTGCAGCATAGTGAGGCGCAGCAGTACCAGCAACCAGGGTTTAGAGATGCCGTCCCTGGCTTCGATGAACTTGGCCAAGCTACGGCTATCGAGGCCCAGCCCTTGCCCCAATCCTTGGCCTAACCCTTGGCTAAGGCGATGCAGGGGCAAACCGAGGGGATCGCCCCCCATGGGGTTATCGTTCGTTTTGTCGTCAGCCATGGGGTAGCCTCCTAGGATTGCTCTTCTTAATGTAGCCGTAACAACTAAAGGATGCAGGAGGTGCATTGGGATGATTCTAAACCGTAGCGCTCTTGGAAGAGTGCATAGCGTCGCCCATGACACCCTACGGAATCCTTAGGAATTGAGCACCCTAGCCCTATTGCCGCTAGGATGATGGCCGTAATTTATGTTGTTTCCAGCGTTAACGTTCCTACGTTTAACGTCTCTGCGTTCAAAGGCCTTGATGATGCTTGACTCCAACCTGGTGATTTTGTCCCCGCCGCCGCCGTCTCCTTGGCCCCGGTTTTCGGAGCCGCTGAAGTTGGCGGTTCTCGCCTCCGGCAACGGCAGCAACCTGGAGGCTATTGCCACAGCCATTCACCAGGGGGATTTACACGCCCAAATTCAGGTGGTGATCTACAACAACCCCAAGGCTAAAGTAGCGACACGGGCGGATCGGTTGGGTCTACCCAAGGTGTTACTTAACCATCGCCACTACCCCAGCCGCGAAGCCCTCGACCAAGACATCATCTACACCGTGCAAGCCCACGGGGCCAATTGGGTGATTATGGCGGGCTGGATGCGTTGCGTTACCCAGTTGCTAATCGACGCTTTTCCGGGCCAGGTGCTCAATATTCACCCCAGTCTGTTACCCAGTTTCCCCGGCATCCACGCTGTAGAGCAAGCCCTGGCAGCGGGGGTTAAAGTGTCGGGCTGCACCGTTCATCATGCGGAACTGAAGGTAGACAGTGGACCCATCATCATCCAGGCGGCGGTGCCCGTGCTACTGGGAGATACCGCCGACACCCTGCAAGCCCGCATCCAGGTGCAAGAACACCGTATCTACCCCGCCGCCATTGCCCTCGCCGCCAGCCAAAAGGCCTAGGTCATTGGTGGGGCAAGGGTCTTGTTTTTGGGACGATCATCCCCATCACACAGTTTTGAGGGAGCCTGCTGGAAGAATCCAACGAGCTCGCTAGAGTGTCGGTTCAGGATTGAGAGAAACTCGTTTTTTTTCGTCGGTGCGCTACCAGCTTTGGCCTTGCCAAGCGTAGGAACCGGGGTTCTGTAGCGGCGTTCGGGGCCAGCGCTTCATCAAACGTTGATGGTGGATCGCTTGAAATTCGGAACTTTTGTGAGAAGAGAGTTTAAGCCTTTGTTACGATAGTTACGAATGCCATCGCGCACCAAGGAGAACCTCCCACCATGCCACATAGCCAAAAGCCCATCGTCATTTCCCCCTCCATTTTGTCGGCAGACTTTAGCCGCCTAGGTGAAGAAATTAAAGCCGTGGATGAAGCCGGGGCCGACTGGATTCATGTGGATGTGATGGATGGTCACTTCGTGCCCAATCTAACGATTGGACCC
>CAZWNR010000243.1:0-6413 GCA_964635665.1 uncultured bacterium
AGCGAACACACCCTACACGGCTGGCTAGATGGCTACCTGCTGACCGGACGCCACGGCCTGTTTCCCACCTACGAAGCCTTTGCCCACGTGGTGAGTTCCATGTTTAACCAGCACGCCAAGTGGCTGGATATTTGCAAAAACCATGTGCCCTGGCGGCGGTCGGTGTCGTCGCTCAATATTCTGCTGTCCTCTCTGGTGTGGCGGCAGGATCACAACGGCTTTAGCCACCAGGATCCCGGCTATGTGGATCTGGTCACCAACAAAAGCCCCGACGTGGTGCGGCTCTATTTCCCGCCCGACGCCAACTGTCTGCTCTCCGTGGCCGACCACTGTTTCCGCAGCGTAGACTACATCAATGTGGTCGTTTCCGATAAGCAGAGCCATCTGCAGTACCTGAATATGGAGCAGGCCGTACAGCACTGCACCAAGGGCATCGGCATTTGGGACTGGGCCAGTAACGACGACTGCGGCAACGAGCCGGACATTCCCGACGTGATCATGGCCTGCTGCGGCGACATTTCCACCAAGGAATCCCTCGCTGCCACCGCCATTCTGCGGGAGGAGTTCCCTTACCTGAAGGTGCGGTTTGTCAACGTGGTTGACCTATTCAAACTGGTCTCCGAAGGAGAGCACCCCCACGGGCTGAGTGATCGGGATTTTGATTCGCTGTTCACCAAAGACAAACCCGTGATGTTCAACTTCCACGGCTATCCCTGGTTGATCCACAAGCTGGTCTACCGCCGCTCCAACCAAGAGCGCATTCATGTGCGCGGCTACAAGGAGCAGGGCAACATCAACACCCCGCTAGAACTGGCGATCAACAACCAGATTGACCGTTTTAACCTGGTGATTGACGTGATTGACCGGGTGCCCAAACTCGGCTCGGCAGCGGCCCATGTGAAGGAAAAGATGAAAAATAAAATCATCGAATGCCTCACCTACGCCCACACCGAAGGTAAGGATCAAGACGAGATCACCCACTGGAAGTGGCCCTACTAGGTCAAATTTCCAATCCAGTTCCTAAACTAGCGATTACTCCTAGCCTTCGCTAGATTCCTATCGATCCGTGGATCGCATAGCCCCTAACCTGGGTCAAGCCTGCCGCAGAACCCGCGACATCCTCAAGGTGTTGGGTTCTGCGGTGTTTTAGCTCCATTTTTGGCGTGGCCATGCCCCGTGCAGAGTTTTGTGGCACGCCATGGGAGATGGAAATGCCGTCGGTTTTTGGTGCGGAATGGCCGACGTAGAACTGTAGGTATGGGTTGTGAGATCGATATTGCTCTGCTGAATCTTCCCGCTGGAGACAAGATCATGCCAACCAATCACTCATCGTGGGCCGCTATGGGAAAAGTGATGACCATGACTCGCAACAAAGCGTTGTGCGAGCGGATCAACACTCTAGGGTTGCAAATTGTGAATGTGATGTGGGAAGACACGGCACGTACGCCAGGATCAGTTTGGGGCGCAAATATTAGCGATATGACGCTTCAAGTTCGCCATCCCGATCGTCCCAATCAAAGAAACCTTCTCCCGGTCATTCGTTATCCTAACTTTACCGATAAAACGGGTGATGTTCCCCTAGATCTTGTTAATGTCAAGGTGGGGAATGAAAAGGGAGAAGCCTTACAGGTTATTACGCTGAAAGAATACCTCAACAATTTGTCGAAATACCTGAGCTATCCTGAAAAACTCCACAGGGAGAATCAACCGCTCGTTACAGAAAAAGATTCCCATGTTTTAGTCAGTGCCCAAGCTTGCTTTTTGCCGATTCATCCCCAAAGCAAGTGTAGTTTTAACCCAGTGCTCTACAACTACCAGTCTCGGAAAGATGATCCTGCGGTTTTAGCGATTCTAGTCTCCACCGAGGGCACCAGTGCCACCATTATTGATAACACCCAAGATCGAGCCTCTTGGGGACAAAATCTTTACTTCAACAATGATGGCCAAAAAACCTGTTTAACCGGGGAACGATTAAGCGACTATAAAGAAGCTCAGGCTCAGGAGATTGCCGCTGAAAGGGGCTTATCCCTAGAAGAGGCGAGGGAACAAGTCACCGTTTCCCAAGATGTGAATATGGTGATGGTGATTCAAGTTCCCCTCAAACACAAAGAGCCTGAATACGCTGCAACCGCATTTTCAGTGAGTGATAACTGTTTCGCTGACTTCTTTACTACATTCAGCGGGCGAGGTATCTCCAGCGATATGGAGGATGCAGTAATTGGGCACGGCGAAGATGAGGGAGAGCACCTAGAACTGGGGGGGTATCAGCTAGAGCGAGATGATCGCTATCCACTTCGGGTGACGGTTCAGTTCTATAAGGCGACGAGCAATGGCATTATTGATGATCAGGATTTAGACCATATTCGTCAATGTATTGATGCCGTCTATGACAGCGCTGATTATATTGGTTCTTTGGTCGTGGGAACTTTGGCAAAAGGAACATTGGGATTGGGTGAAACCCGTCCTACACAACCAGCCCCCTCTGCTCAAGCGGTGGTTTCTCCACCTAAAGATTTTCTGGAGGTTGTGAATCCTTTCGCGCCCCATCAACAGCCTAAAACAGGGGAATAAAACCAAATTGAATGCAGCCGTGTGAAGCTCAACATTCGCCAGAGATTCTAAGCCTGTTGGGCTTCGCTATTGTGCTTCCCATTGCCAAAAAATCAACGTTGGTTGACCTTGTGTTGGTTGGCGATGCTCAGATCTGTCCAGACCTGTAAACGATAAGATTTCCTTGAAAGTGGGGAAAATCCTGCATAACTTGGAGAAAATAGGAGTATCAGTAGATAGTAAGGATTCCGCGATACTCCTCTCCCCCTGTGGTAGCTGCTATGACCTCCTCCCTGCTCACCTTGCCCAAGGCCGAACTCCACATTCACATTGAAGGTTCCCTAGAGCCGGAGATGATGTTTGCCCTGGCCCAGCGCAATGGGTTGTCTTTGCCCTACGATTCGGTGGAGGCGGTGCGGGCGGCCTACCAGTTCGAGAATCTTCAGTCTTTTTTGGATTTGTACTATGCCGGGGCGCAGGTCTTGCAAATCGAGCAGGATTTCTACGACCTCACCTGGGCCTATCTGCAAAAATGTGTGGCCCAATCGGTGCGCCACACGGAAATTTTCTTCGATCCCCAAACCCACACCGACCGGGGCGTTCCCTTCCCGGTAGTGCTCCATGGCATCACCCAAGCGCTGCGGGACGGACGCGAGCGTCTGGGGGTATCGTCGGGGTTGATTCTTTGCTTTTTGCGCCACCTCAGTGCCGAGGCCGCCATGGCCACCCTGGAAGAAGCCCTGCCCTACGGTGACCATTTTCTGGCGGTGGGGCTGGATTCTTCGGAGATGGGGCACCCGCCTTCCAAATTCCAGGCCGTGTTTGACCGGGCCAGGGCCGAGGGTTTCCTCACCGTGGCCCACGCCGGAGAAGAGGGGCCACCGGACTACATTTGGGAGGCGCTGCGGCTGCTGAAGGTATCCCGCATTGACCACGGGGTTCGCTGTGTGGAAGACCCGGCCCTAGTAGACTTTTTGGTCGAGCACCAGATTCCCCTAACGGTGTGCCCCCTGTCGAACGTCAAGCTTTGCGTATTCGACCAGATGGCCGATCACAACCTCAAGCACCTGCTGGATCTGGGCCTTTGCGTCACCATCAATTCCGATGACCCCGCCTACTTTGGCGGCTACATGGCCGAAAACATGGAGGCCATCACCGCATCCCTGCCCCTCACCCCCCAGGATGTGGTCACCCTGGCCCAAAACTCCTTTCAGGCGTCTTTCCTCCCCGACGACCAGAAGCAGGCTTTTCTGAGGGAAGTCGCCCAAGCCGCTGCCCTTGCCTAGGCCAAAATACCCCATGGGTTATCTGATTATTTTGTTGGCGGCAGGGTTCTTTTCTCTGCAAAACCTAGTGGCGCGAGCGCTGTTTAATGCCTACCCCCTGGGCGACATGGTGGTGGGCGGTTTTGTGGAACCCACCCTGCCCAATTCCTTTCTGCTGCTGTTTATGCGGATGCTGCTGGGGGTGCCCTTGATGGCGATGGCGCTTACCCCCGTCTATCCCGACCTCTGGCCCGACCTGCATCGACTCAAAAAGCCTACCCATCGCCGAGAACTGGGGCTAACCCTGGCCGGGGGCGGGCTGATGTTTTTGTATTTGGGGTTGCTCTATGTCTCCATCGGGCTGATTCCCACCGGCATTGCCCTCACCCTGTTTTTCTCCTTTCCCGTGTATACAGCGCTGCTGTCTTGGGGCTGGCTAGGCCATCGCCCCTCGGCCCTGGCCTGGGGCATTATGGCCCTGATTTTGCTGGGCAGCGGCCTCACGGTACCCCTGGGTGGCGAAGGGGCAATGAGTTGGATAGGGGTAATCCTGGGTTTGGCCTCGGCCCTGGCCTATGCCCTGTATACTGTTGTGGCCCAAAAAGCCTTTGAAACCTACCATCCCCTCCCCTTCACCGTGATCAGCTTTGCCGCCACCCTGGTGCTGTCGGGGCTATGTCTGCTGATTTGGCCTGTCCACCTCCAGGGCCTAGACTGGGCTGGCCTTTGGGTGGGGGCGCTACTCTCGGCCCTCGCCACCGCAGCGGGACATTTGCTCAACAATCTGGGCATTCGCTGGGTGGGGGCCACCGCCGCCGCCATGGTGGGTTCCGCCAACCCCGCCCTCACCGCCGTTTTAGCCGCCCTCATCCTGCAAGAGCATCTGTCCTGGGTGCAGGACCTCGGCGTGGCGTTGGTGACCCTCAGCGTCGCCCTACTCAGCCTCAGCAAATCTGGCTGACGAATCGAGATGATGTGCCTCGGATTTGGGATAACCCAGATATGGCAATGGGCTACAACGAACTAGAATCCAAGCTGGCGGCGGCTTCGGGGGATTGGGGCAGGTGCAGACCGCATTCCTGCTTTAGCCCTTTGAAGCGGGTATCCCGTTCGTTTTTGTCGTTGGCGGTGATGGGGCGGCTAGAGTGCCAATCGCCCACGGTAACGTAGCCCTTGTCGAAGAGGGGATGGTAGGGCAAATCGTGGGCCACCAGATATTGATAGATCTGCTTAGAGGTCCACTTGAGGATGGGCATTAGCTTGTAGCGTCCGCCCTGCTGGCCAACACGTTCTAGGGTGCGGCGGTGCTCGGTTTGGTCGGCCCGCAGCCCCGCTAACCAGGCCGTAGCTCCCAGTTCCGTCAAGGCCCGCTGCATGGGTTCTACCTTGCGGATGTGGTCGTAGCGGTTGAAGGATTCCACATCGTTGTGCTCCCACAGCCGACCGTAGATTGCTTCCATGCGGGCGGGGCTGAGGGGCGATTGATACACCTTCAGGTTAAGGTGCAGTCGCTCCGTTAGTTCTTCGGCAAAGCGGTAGGTCTCCACCGGAAGATAGCCCGTATCCACCCAAATGACAGGAATTTGGGGCACCACCTGAGTCACCAAATGCAGCATCACCGCCGACTGAATGCCAAAACTGGTACTGAGGACTAACCCCTCACCAAAGGTGTCGTAGCCCCACTGCACCAGGCTGCTTGCATCGGCATCGGCCCACTGCCGATTCACCGCCTCTAAATCGAGGACGGGGCTGACCAAACGCGGGCTTGGTGATAGCGCGACATCTGACATCGGTGGACTCCTAAAGCGCCTTAACCTACCTTATACCGATTCTTTAGCCATTGACCGTCTGGATCCTTGGCATCCCGTACGGGCGCACTGCGGTGCGCCCCAACCTTGCCTACACCCTTGCCTATTCCCCTGGGAGCGGGCTGACTCCGTCCCTAGGCCCCTACCTATCTTTGGCCGATTCGCCCTAAAATCCGGCTGGATTAGATTGTATACAGTGTCCTTAACCATATGATGTCCTCTGATTCCTACCCCCGCGATCTGATTGGCTATGGCCGCACCCCACCCCATCCCCAATGGCCGGGGAATGCTCGCATTGCCGTGCAGTTTGTCATCAACTACGAAGAGGGCGGCGAAAACTGCATTCTCCACGGCGATGCGGCCTCGGAGGCGTTTTTGTCGGAAAGTGTGGGGACTCCGCCCCTGATGGGGGTGCGCAATATGAATATGGAGTCGATGTATGAGTACGGCAGTCGGGCGGGGTTTTGGCGACTGCATCGGCTGTTTACCCAGCGGGGTCTACCCCTCACCGTCTACGCGGTGGCGATGGCGATGGCCCGCAACCCGGAGGCGGTAGCCGCGATGAACGAGGCGGGCTGGGAAATTGCCAGCCACGGCTACCGCTGGATTGACTATCAGTATTTTGGGGTGGACACAGAGCGAGACCACATTCGTAAGGCGGTGGAAATCCATACCCAGGTAGCGGGATCGCGGCCCCTAGGCTTTTATCAGGGACGCATGAGTCCCAATACCCGCGCCCTGGTGGTGGAAGAGGGCGGCTTTCTCTACGATGCCGACAGTTACGCCGACG
>CAZWNR010000244.1:0-6382 GCA_964635665.1 uncultured bacterium
GGCGGGGTTGTTGGGGGGTGGGTTTTTTGGGGGGTGGATAGGTGCGGGTTGCGATGGGGGCGGGCAGTTGTCGCTGAATGTAGGCATCGAGCAAGTAATCGAGCCGTTCTTGGGGGGTGGTGAGGCGTTGCCATTGGGCGGGGTCGATATTGTCGTTGGCCAAAATGGAAACGCTCAGCAGCAGGGGGGTGCGTACCAGGGCCAAAAAGTCCGGGTCTTGACGGACGGTGTGCCACAGGGGTTCCATGCCTAGGGCAGCGAAGTAGGTGGCCAGTTGCTCATCGGTGAGGGGTTCTAGGCAAATGGCCCCATTTAGCAACAGCTTGGTGGCATAGAGTTCGTATTCTTCGCGGCGGCTGCACACCAGCAATTGGCTGGCCCCTTCGCCTGATTGCAGCCAGTCGTTAATTTTTTGGACGGCGGGTTCTTGGCGGTGGGGTGGCAGTTCGTCTAGGCCATCTAGCAGGGGCAGCAGGGTTTGGGCCTCCAGCCATTTTTGACCCAGCTTGGTCGATACGCCGTACTTCAGCTTGAGTTCGCTCAGCAGCCAGTCCTTGAGGGGTTGTTTGTCGTCTTGCCAAGAAGACAGGTTAAACATCACCGGAATCGGCTGGGTGGGGTCGGTGTTGGCCCGCTGCACTAGGGCGGCGGCGAGGTCTAGCATGGTGGTGGTTTTGCCTGCGCCGGGATTGCCCAAAATCAACAGTCTGCCGTTGATGTCTTTGCGGTCAAACACTTCGACGATGGCGGTTTCTGGGTCGAGGGGGCGGCTGGCTTGGTCGGCAATGCGAAGCTGGCTATCCCAGGGGCGGCTTACTTGGTGGCGTTGGTCGGCCTTGCCCAGGTTCAGCAGCACCGCATTGTGAAGAGACTGGTTGAGGCGATCTTGCACCTCGGCCCACACGGCATCCACCAGAGTTTTCTCATTGCGATCTGAGCGCTGGCTGGCTGGTTTAGGGTCTGGTAAATAGCCCGGTAATGGCCCCTCCAAGGGTAGGCTTGGCGGATCTGGAGGGGCTACTGAGGGTAGAGGACGTTGGCCAGGGAGGTGCGTAGGGCTTCTAATCCTGGGCCGGTGGGGCCTTCTAGCCAGCTCAGCAATTCGGTTACCCGTTGGCCTTGGGGGGCCGCATTGGGGGAAATGATGCCCATGGGTGGGTTGAGGTCAAAGATTACCATCTCAAACTGTGGCCCTGGCAGACTCAGCAAAAACTGGTAGAGCTGGGTGCGCCCGTGGGGGATGGCCCTCACCCCCGGCCCCTCTCCCACGGGGAGAGGGGAGGTAGAAGGGGAAGGGGAGGGAGTGGGGGGCTGGATTTTGTTGAGGAGGGTGGGGATTTCGGCGGCGAGTTTGCCTGTGCGGGCGATGGCGTTGCAGGCCAGCTTAAAGGCAAAGGGCACGCTGCGGCCTGCACCAAGGGCATCATAAAAACCGACGGCAAACTCGATGGCGGCGCGGTCGGGGATGGCTTGGGTCATGCCGATGACGTAGGGCACATAGTCGGCGATGGCGTTGGCCTGCACCTCGCTGTAGCAGCCGTTGAGTACCACGCAGGTCAGCGGTTCTGGAAATTCCGTGGGGTCGGCAAACAGGGCAAAAAGGTCGGCTAGGGCCTTGCCGTCAATCAGTTTGGCTTGGCCGATCTCATCCTCAAAGGCCAGCCCCGCTTCGCCGTCGCCGTGGCCCGAAAAGTGGACGATCTGGGGCATTTCATCTAGCATCGCCCGCTGAATATCGCGAGAACGCACCGCCTCGTGGGAAATCAGCGTAAACTGATCCCGCTGTTGGGCGCGGCGCAGTCCTTCTTTGATGTCCCGCAGTTCCTCATCTAGGCGCAGGCGGGTGGTGTTTTTGGGGTTGGCGGCAAGGAAGAGAATTTTTGGCATGGCGGCGATGGGCAGAAACGCAGGGATAGACCGCCGTTCATAGCCAGTACAGACAGAACCACGGGGCAACCCAAATTACCGTCTAGTCTGCCCCAGATTTGAGTGGATGGCACTGATGATCACCCCGCACGGGAAAACTTGAGGGAAAATCTAGGAGAAACCCACCTTTGGACAACGGCAATGGCAGGCAAGTTTTTTCATAAACCTGACCCAGAACTAGCGGATCGGGTGCCCCCTGGGCAGAAATTGGCGAAGGGCTTTCCGGTGCTCACCTACGGGGAAACACCGGAGATTGGCATGGCCGATTGGCGGTTGACGATTTCTGGCCTTGCCCAGCCCAAAACCTTCACCTGGGACGACCTGATGGCCCTGCCCCAGAGCGACTTCACCGCCGATTTCCACTGCGTCACCACCTGGACAAAACTGGATGTGCAGTGGACGGGGGTGAAAATCACCGATTTGATGGCCACCGTTGAGCTAGATCCCCAGGCGGTTCACGTCATGCTGCACTGCTACGGCGGCTACACCACCAACCTAGATTTGGCCGACTTTCTGCGGCCTGAGAACTTCCTAGCCCACACCCTCAATGGAGAACCCCTGCCCGCCGAACGGGGTGGTCCGGTGCGGGTGGTGGTGCCCCACCTCTACGCCTGGAAAAGCGCCAAGTGGATTAGCGGCCTAGCGTTTTTGGCCCAGCCAGAACCGGGCTTTTGGGAACGCAGCGGCTACCACATGCGCGGCAACCCCTGGGCCACAGAGCGCTACAGCGACCGCTGATTGGGGCAGGGGCTTTGTGATCTAGCAAGCGTGGCGGGGCACTTCACCGTAAAATTAAAGGCTGTGAACGAATTGGCAACACCATAGATTAAGCCCATGGACATTGTGAGTTTTGTTGAGACCTTGGCCGGGAAGTGGTTTTCCCAGCGCACCACCCACTACCTAGCGAGCCAAAGTTCAAAGGCGGGACAATCTAACCTGATGATTGAGGTGTTGCCCGCCACCGACGCCAGCCTGGTGCAATTGTGCGAAGCCCAGGGCCAAAACCCCAGCCACATCGTCTGTGGACTCAAGGTCGATCAAGACAGCCGTATGGATGGCGACACCAGCAATACCCAACGCACAACGCTCATGGTAATGCTTCAGCCGACGGCAAATGGGACGGGCGTTTTGCTACAGGCCAACCCCAAAGAGCCCGTGGCCCAAGGCGAATACGGCCTAGAGGACGAGGTGCTGACCCTCACCACCCAAACTCCCAACGGCACCCTCCAAGAACGCCTGTGGTTTGTGAATCCCAACCTGCGGATGCGCACCAGCGTGTTTAAGGTGGGCGATGCCGAACAGATGGCCTCCTTCTGCTCGGAAATACGCATGGGTGGCGCACCCACCAAGGCCTAGCGGGTACGCCTAAAGCCAAACCCAAGAAATAAAAAACCCAGCCGTCCAGAGCTGGGTTGAGGGTAAAGGGTGGATTTAAGGCTTTGATTGAAAGGGTGGATTCAACGGTTTGATTGATTGGCCTTTGGAGCCTAGTACCGCTGATGTTAGCAAAGAAACCCAAATACAGAAGGCCCTAAAGCTTTTCCGTTAGCGAATCTTGACATTAGCGCTACTATCCCCACTGTAGGGAAACAGTCTTCCTCCGTCCGTTACGATGGCTACGGGATGGGGAGATAGGTCAAAGGGCCAAAAATCCTGAGGACATCCAGACCCCCAGGGCGCAAGATTCAAGAGGCGAGACGACCTCGCCCCTACGGTGGGGTGGTATCTGGGAATTAGGGACTTCCCAGATACCCCTGATCATTAGCCAATTCGGCAGGTTAGCTCATTCCCCAGGCCAAAGTCACCGTCGGTGTATTCGGTGAGGGTGATAGGCAGGGGCGAGGCTTTCCAGATGCCATCGCAGTAATCGCGGATGGATCGGTCGGAGGAGAACATGCCCATGCGGATGGCGTTAAGGATGGCCATACGTGTCCAGTCGTCGGTGCGGCTGTAGGCTTCGCCCACGGTTTGCTGGCAGTCTAGGTAGGCCTGGTAGTCGGCCAGCAGCAGGTAGGGGTCTTGGTAGAGCAGTTTATCTAGTAGGGGCTTGAACAGACCGCCATCGCCGTGGGAAAAGTGGCCGGAGGCAATTAGGTCGATGGCGTCTTTGAGTAGGGGGTTGGCCTGGTAGTAGTCGTAGGGGTTGTAGCCCTGGGCCTTGAGATCCACCACCTGGTCGGCGGTGAGGCCAAACAGGAAGAAGTTTTCGGCCCCCACGGCATCGCGAATTTCGATGTTGGCTCCATCCAAGGTGCCGATGGTGAGGGCACCGTTCATGGCAAACTTCATGTTGCCCGTGCCGGAGGCCTCGTAGCCAGCGGTGGAAATCTGCTCCGACAAATCCGAGGCGGGGTAGATGCGCTGGCTGTTGGTGACGTTGTAGTTGGGCAGAAAGATCACCTTCAGCTTGTTGTGCAGGTCGGGGTCTTTGTTGACCATGTCGCCCACGGCGGTGATCAGTTTGATCATCAGCTTGGCCATCCAATAGCCCGGAGCCGCCTTGCCGCCAAAGATGAAGGTGCGGGGGGTGATCTCTAGGTTGGGGTTTTGCTTGAGCTGGCTGTAGAGGGTGACGATGTGCAGCACGTTGAGGTGCTGGCGCTTGTATTCGTGGATGCGCTTCACCTGCACGTCAAACAGGGAGGCGGGATCCACCAAAATGCCGAACTGGTTATGGATACGGCTGGCCAGATCCCGTTTGACGGCCTGCTTGATGTCGTGCCACTCGTCGCGGAAGCCGCTGTCGTCGGCCAGGGGTTCCAGTTGCTTCAGTTCGTCCAGATGCTTGATCCAGCGGTCGCCAATGCGGCTGGTGATCAGGGTGCTGAGGCGAGGGTTACTCAGCACCACCCAGCGACGGGGGGTAACGCCGTTGGTAACGTTACAGAATTTTTCCGGGAACAGTTCATAGAAATCCCGCAGCACGGTTTGCTTTAGCAGTTCGCTGTGCAAAGCGGCAACGCCGTTGATGGTATGGCTGCTGACACAGGCCAGGTTCGCCATCCGCACGTAGCGCTCACCGCTTTCGTCAATCAGCGACATCCGGGCCAGTCGGGCCGCATCCTTGGGGAAGCGCATCCGCACCAGTTCTAAAAAGCGGCTGTTGATTTCGTAGATGATTTCCAAATGGCGGGGCAGCAGCTTACCGAAGAGGCTGATCGGCCACTTTTCTAGGGCTTCGGGCAGCAGGGTGTGGTTGGTGTAGGCGAAGGTTTTTTGGGTAATTTCCCAGGCCAGCGTCCAATCGAGGCCGTACTCATCCAGCAGCAGGCGCATCAGTTCCGCTGAGGCAATGGCGGGGTGAGTGTCGTTGAGCTGAATCGAGAACTTTTCGTGGAATTTCTCAATCGGCAAGCCCTGCCCCTTGAGGATGCGGAACATATCCTGCAAGGAACAGGAGACAAAGAAAATCTGCTGCTCTAGGCGCAGTTGCTTTCCGGCCTGGGTTTCGTCGTTGGGGTAGAGCACCTTGGTCAGGTTTTCGGAGGCCACCTTTTTCTCGACGGCCCCGTAGTAGTTGCCCTGGTTAAATACCCCAAAGTCAAAAGACTCAATGGCCTCGGCCTTCCACAGGCGCAGGGTGTTGGCCGTATTCACCTGGTAGCCCAGGATCGGCGTGTCGTAGGGAACGCCCAGCACCTCGCGATTCGGCACCCAGCGTACGCGGTAGCGGCCTTGGTCGTCGGTGTAGGTTTCGGTGTGGCCGCCAAACTTCACCTCCACCGCCCACTCGGGCCGCACTACCTCCCAGGGGTTGCCGTTGCGCAGCCATTTGTCGGTGCGCTCCACCTGCCAGCCGTCCTTAATATCCTGGTGAAAAATGCCAAACTCGTAGCGAATTCCGTAGCCCAGGGAAGGAATTTCCAGCGACGCCATGGAGTCCAAATAGCAGGCCGCCAGCCGTCCCAGGCCGCCATTGCCCAGACCGGGTTCCTCTTCTTGAGCCAATAACTCGTCAAAATCCAGGCCCAAGTCCTCAATCGCCTGCTTCACCTCGTTGTAGAGGCCGAGGTTAATCAGGTTGTTGCCCAGGTGTGGCCCCATCAAAAATTCCGCTGACAGGTAGCACACCGTCCGTGCCCCGTACTGGGTGTAGCGCTCGGCGGTGGTGTTCCAGCGGTGCAGCATCCGATCCCGCACTAGGTAGGCTAGGGCCATATAGTAATCGTGCTGGGTGGCCAAGGCCACGGGCTTGCCCTGGACAAAGAACAAGTTGTTCAAAAAGGCCCGCTTAATGCTGTCAATGCTGGAACCCGTGCGTTCCCCAGCCAGAGCAATGGCGACAGCGGCATCGGTGGTAGCAGTGTTGTCCATAGTAAGGGTAGACCTTAGGATTCCAAATAAATGACAAATGGCCAAATTGGCAAGCGACTATACCCTATCAGATCAAACTCAGAACGCAAGGGCTGTGGCCTAAGGCACGATTTAACGGAAGTTAAAAGGGCTGGGGCGCAGG
>CAZWNR010000245.1:0-6353 GCA_964635665.1 uncultured bacterium
CCCGCCCCCATCGCCCACCCTGGCTGAACTCATCGCCAGAAATCAGCAGTTATGTAAAGCCTTAGAGGCCGTGCAGGGGTCACAGGAGGAGCTTCGTCAGCACCTAGCCGATGTGCAAACGGCCCAAAAGCTCTTGATCGCCGAGCGCAATCACTATCGAGACCTGTTTCAGTTGGCCCCAGAGGGGTATCTGGTGAGCGACGGCCACGGCATCATCAAAGAAGCGAACCAGGCCGCCGCCACCCTGCTGGGGGTCGATCCCCAAGCGCTCATCCGCCAAGCCCTGGCCAGTTTTGTAGTAGCGGCGGAGCGCCAAAATTTCCAGACCTGCCTAGTCCAATTAAGCTGGCCCCAGCCTTGGAGCATCACCCTACAACCTCACCGAGGCAATCCGATCCCTGTGCTGCTAGCCCTCACCGCCATCGTTGATGCCCAGCAGGGAGTAATAGGAATTCACTGGTTAATGAGGGCAATACCGGCCTCCTAAAGGAAGTCTCGCCCCTAGTTGACCGACCAAAGCCTGTCACCATCTCCCCGTGGGCTACTGCGTATCCATATCCTATTCCTAGATTTCACCCTCCAGGCGATAGCTTGCAGAACGATGGAAGTCAAATCGCATTCCGCAGCAATTTCTCCTCGACTACGAGGGATCTAGGGAGAGGCATTTAGGATCTTCACGGTTTCCTCACGGGGGTGTTTTATAACTAAATTAAAGCCTGAATAAGTACCCTGATTAAACGGTTCTAGAGCACACTAATCCCTAGGAAATCGCAGCTGGCAGCGTTTTCTATCTCGACAATGTTCACCTCAGCATTCAACAACGGCTGACGACAGATCGGCTATGGCAATGATGGCAAAGTTTTAGCCATAAGGCAGGTCTAATCAGGTAATCATTCGATACATCAGGAGATGTTGCTATGGCTATTATGCAACGCGAGCCTACGACCGAGCTTACCCATTGGGAGCCCTTCCGCACCATGGAGCGACTGCAACAGGAGATGAATTACCTGTTCTCTCGTTTTCTAAATGATGGGCAAGATAAAGTGAATGATCTCGATTTCGTGCCCTCCGCCGAAATTAAAGAGACTCCTAACGCCATTCAGATCAACCTAGAAGTGCCAGGGATGGAAGCCAAAGACTTAGATGTGCAAGTGACTGAAACCTCTGTATTGGTGAAAGGAGAACGACAATCAGAATCTAGGACGGAGGAAGAGGGCATTGTGCGTTCAGAGTTTAAGTACGGCAAGTTTGAACGGCGGGTTGATCTACCCGCCCATGTAAAAACTGACCCAGTAAAAGCCGAATATAAAAACGGCATGTTACATCTAACCTTGTCAAAGATCGATTCAGAGCAGCGTAAAGCCGTCAAAATACAGGTGAATTAATGGGTAAAGGTTGGGTTCCATTACTGATGAATTCTGGGTTGACCTCACAAACGAACCGTCGCACTGTTTCTGTTTCCACAAGTACGGCTCAGCTGACGGGAGATTTAATCGTGCCTGCCGGAGCGCAAGGGGTAGTGCTGTTGGTTCAGGGGATAAACAATAGCCCTCCCCCCAAGCAATATTTAGCCGAATTGCTCCATCAAGCGAATTTGGCCACCCTAATGATCAATTTGCTCACCCCCGACGAAGCTGCTTTTGATCAACGTACTCGACAACTGAGGTTTGATGCAGCGGGTTTGTTGGCGGATCGAGTCGTTGGCGCAACGGACTGGCTGCGCCATACCCCGGCTACCCAACATTTGGCGATTGGTTATTTTGGGGACGGCACGGCGGGGGCCGCGATTTTGGCGGCGGCGGCGAAGCGTTCCTCTGTCGTTAAGGCCGTTGTTTCTCGCGGCGGTTGGCTAGATTTAATTTGGTCTACCCTAACCCAGGTTCATGCACCCACTCTGCTCATTGTAGGTGGCCTAGATATTCCCATTATTACCGTCAATGAAGAGGCGATATTTTTAATGGATCAAGCCGCAGAAACATGCCTAGATGTTATTCCTGGCGCATCCCACAGGTTTGTAGAGTCAGACACCTTAGAACAGGCTGAGGCAAGGGCAAGCGCATGGTTTCAGCGTTTTCTTCATCCCTAAACTATCTGTTTCAAGGAAGTACCTCGCCCCGTCACGGTTGAACATCAGCCAAGGGTGGGTTATTCGCCGCGCTTCGAGCGACGCGATCCGAACCTTAGTCTCGCAGATCTTCCGTAAAAGGTACTTCACTATGAAACAGATTTTGGTGCTGTTTTTGGGCGGCTATATTGCTTTACTGACCCTGCTAGGCTACCCAGGGGCTATGCTGGCTAACCCATCGATCAGTATCGATGAGATTGACCTTTGCGCAGTTCTCCAGGAGAGCGTTGATCTAAACAATGCCAACCTAATGGCTTTCACCGATTGTCCTGGTTTTATCCCAATTTAGCCTCCGCCATGCTCACTCATGGTCCCTACCAAACGGTCGAGGATGTACTTTCCATTCCTGATCTAACAGACCTTTAAAAAGCCCTACCTAAGGCTAATCTTAAGTCCTTCACCGTCATCAATCCAGTGGCTTCCCCAGAGAAACGGATGCCTCCTCGCCTGAATCACCCCGCCCATTAGTTAGGCCAAATTCTGATGATTCTTTCTGATCAAGATGGGTATTGGTGGCCTTGATCGTTCTTCTTTCTCTGAGAATTGGAGACGGTTTAGACAGATTTTATCGGTATTGGTTAATAAAGAACTTGAGCCATGGTAAAACGAATTTTGAAGGCCCTACTTGGCCTAGGCTTGTGGCTATGGATCTGGTTAGGTCCAGGATTTACATCCCCTGTTTTGGCCGGAGATATGTTTAATAAACCTAGGGATATCGTTTATAGCGCCGTCGCTGAACAAAGACGTAATCCCATCGACCAAAAACTTGGTGATGTGGGTACCAAGGTAGACCTAAATAACTCTAACGTTTTGGCCTTTCGGCGCTATCCAGGGTTATATCCTACCCTGGCCCGCAAAATTATTCACAACGCCCCCTTCGAGACCGTTGAGGACGTGCTTAAAATTCCTGGATTGAGCGAATCTGAACAGACCCTGCTCCAGGCTAATCTCAAAAACTTTGTTGTGACACCTGCGGAACCCGCCCTCACCGAAGGAGGAGATCGCATTAATCCTGGCATTTACAAATAAACCACTCCTTCCACGGCTAGCTGCCTAACAAAACTTGCCAGAACCTAGATCCGTCAGAGGGGCAGGAGATCTGTTGACGGCTTAATACAAATCCGAAAACCCTTGACATGTCGCAGTTTGAGTGGGGCGATAGCAGAACCCAACAAGCCCCAGATCTTCGGTGAGTGGATGGACGACGGCGGCGGGAGCCCCCAGAGAATGCCGCGCTTTTGAGGAAAATGGGTAGTCTAGGGACAAGATCTACACCGGCCCCCAAGCTAGACAGGCCGAACTCGGTGTAGTTTGCTGTCGCCCTATCCCCGCCCTAACCATGACTTCTGTGCCCGATGTGCCTAGGTTGGATCAATGTGAAACCATTGCACGTCTGATTCACGTCACCGCCACTGCCGCCCAGCAGCAGCATCCTCATCTGTTGACGGAGGCCGGGTTGGCCTGGCTACAGTCGCGCCCCACCGAAGCCCAACCCACCCAGATTGCCGCTCAGTTGGCGAGTCATCGCGATGCGATCCCCTTACTGAGGGCGGTTGATCATCTGCTGATCCAGATCTTTACTCCGGCCTTCCAAGCCACCAAAGCCTATGGGCAAGTGCGCCAACGGGTGCAGCAGATTGTGATGCCAATGGCATCTCGACCCAGTGTTGTCCAAGCGCCCACCCCTGTCCAGGCTAGGAAGGCCACGCCAGGTACAGAGTCACCAACCCAATCCACGGAGACCGAGGAACCGCCAGCGCTGGATGCGCCTCAGCCACCGGAGGAACCGCCCGTTGCCCCCTTGCCACCGTCCGCCACTCCGGTGGATCCCCAGGCCCCTTGGTCGGGGTTGCTGCTGGTGGATGCGGAAAATATGCACCCGTCAGCGGCCCTAGAGGCCCACCTGCAATCCCTGGCTCAATATCCCCTGCGCTATCGACTGGCCTTTGGTAACTGGCGCACCCTGGGCAACCGCGACCAGGAGTTTTATCGGCGGGGCTACCAGATGATCCATGTCCCCTCTGGCAAAAACAGTGCCGACATCAAAATGTCTCTGGATGCGTCGTTGATCTCCCTCCACCATCCTTCCATCCGCGAAGTCTTCATTTGTTCGGCGGATTCTGACCTGCTGCACCTGGGCTATGTACTGCTGCGCCAGGGGTTGATTCCCTACCAGGTGAGCCATAACGCCCAGGGATTCAAGGTATTCAACCTGGCGACCCAAGCCCAACGACGCTTTTCCCTGCAGACGGAGACCCCAGCGGACAACGGCCCAGGGACGCCCCCAGCCAAGTCCGCCGATCCTACGCCCCGTCTACCCTCCTCTTTGTCCCAAATGAAAAGCTGGTTGCGGATTTTAACCCTGCAAGAGCAACAAGCCCATCCCGATCAACCCGTCACCATTGGCCGATTGGGGGTGCTGTTTCGGGAGCGCAACCACATTGCCCCCAATCAAGTTCTGCAAACCTACGGCGACTACGCCACCCTTAAACAACTCCTGGAAGACGATCCCAGCTTTGTGCTCACGCCCCTAGATGCCACCTCTGTGCAAGTCACCCTACAGCCCGCCACCGCCACACCCCTAGCTTCACTGTCGTTTTCTGATCCCATCACCAATGTTCAAGCCCTAGAGCAAGCGGTGCTGGTTATTCTGAATGGTCTGATTTCCGAACCGGGAGGAACAGTGCCGCTCACCACCCTAGGCAGTACCTTTGCCCAGGTCTATGGGCAACCCATGAGCCAGGTGCTGAAGCAAATCGGTGAACCCAAGGGGCTGCCAAAGTTTCTGGCCAAATGTTCGTCCCTGCGGCTAGAACGCAAGGGTGAAAGCTGGCATGTGGGTCTGGCCCTTCCGTGAACGGAACCACTCCGGGCATGGGCTGGGCAATCAGCATAGAATAGACCTTCTGCCATTAAACCCTTGACCGTGTAAACCCTTGGCCCAATCCTCCCCTGTTTCCTCCAACCGCCATCCCGACCCCAGGAGCGGCACCCTCTACGCCCTGCTAGCCTACGGAGCCTGGGGGCTACTGCCCATCTACTGGAAATTCTTGGGCATTAGCCCAGCGGTGGAGGTGCTGAGCCACCGCATGATTTGGTCGGCGGTGTTTTTGATGTTGATTTTGCTGGTGCAGGGACGGATCTCTGACCTCGTGGATCTGCTGCGTCAGCCGCGTCGAGTGGGGGTGCTGTTGCTCACCGCCAGTTTGCTCAGCTTTAACTGGGGGCTGTATATCTACGGCGTCAACAGCGACCGGGTGGTGGAGTCTAGCCTGGGCTACTACATCAACCCGCTGGTGACGGTGCTACTGGGGTTTGTGTTTCTAAAGGAGCGGCTGCACCCGCTGCAATGGCTGGCGGTGGCCCTGGCGGCGGTGGGGGTGGGCTACTTTGTGGTGCAGTTTGGCACCGTGCCCTGGATCGCCCTGGGGCTGGCCATTAGCTTTGCCTTCTATGGGCTGCTGCGCAAAACGACCCCCGTGGCCCCCTTGGTGGGCCTGGCGGTGGAAACCCTGTTGATCACCCCCTTCACCCTGACCTTTGTCAGCTACTTGGGCCTGACAGGAGAGGGGCATTTTGGCCAGACTCTCCCCCTTACGCTGCTGTTTATGGGGGCTGGAGTCGCCACCTCCATGCCGCTGCTGTGGTTTAATACCGCCGCCAAACGCCTGCCCCTGGCCACCCTGGGCTTTTTTCAATACCTGGCCCCCTCCATTGCCCTACTGCTGGGGGTGCTGGTCTATGGCGAACCCTTCACCCCCACCCACCTGGTCACCTTCGGCTGCATCTGGACGGCTCTCACCCTCTACACCGCCACCGCCTGGCGAAAAAAGGCCGCTTAGCCGTGGGTAAGGGTGATCGATAGAGACTAATAGGACATCCTGACCTAAGGCAGGGGCACAAAGTCGAACCCCGTGCCGGATCGGGTGCCGGGTTGCACCTTCACCAGCAGCACCGTGGCGTTGCGATCCCCGGAGGGCAAGAAGCTCACGGCCCCCGTAGACCCCGTGGCCGAGAATCCCTGGCCCCCAAGGGCCGCCCCTAGGGCGGTGCGTCCGGTTGCGCCGCTGCCGGGGGCGACGTTGCCCACGGATTGGGCCGCTTTCAGGGCTTGGAAGGCGTCGTAACTGAGGGCGGTGCGCCAGTTCACATCGCCGCCCCACAGGCTGGAAGCATTTTGGGCGAAGGGGGGCGTGGATCGCAGGGGGTGCCAGGGCACGGTGAGGAT
>CAZWNR010000246.1:0-6334 GCA_964635665.1 uncultured bacterium
CTAGGATCTAGTCAATCACATCCTTGAGCTTATCCTTGGCATCTTCTTGGGCATGGCTCATGCAAGCCTCCGCTTGTTTGGCCTTACCTTCGGCTTGATCCTTCGGGTCGCCAGTAATTTCACCAACGGCAGCTTGCACTTTACCTTCAATGTTTTTCGCCGTTGCTTTCATGCGATCTTCAATAGCCATAATTAGCAAGTTCCTTTGTTTGAACGTCCCTTACACCTTAGGTATTTTTCGGTTATGACTCCTCTACATAGCGACATAATAAGGTGTCTATCGATCTATAGAGATCGCTACACACCAAACCGTAGAGCCAAACGCTAAGTCCCGATCACGTAAATAATCATTTCTCCATTATCGTTCTCCAGAACCTCAAGACTAGACATCATCTCCAGCATATCCATGAGCATCATGTCAGGACAAAGGCTACGGATCACCGTGTGGATGGGTTGTCTGTAGTCGTCGTAGAATGTCTTGCTTAATGCGGTAACTGTCGTCGCTTTTTCGGGATGACCACTGGTTAAGCGCTTCAGAATTTCAGTCAGAGCCAGCTCTAAATCATCGATGGACGACAGCCTCGACGGCAAGGTTGGCTGATGGGCTGAATGCTTAGGAGATGGGCTGGAAAACATGCGTGTTGCACCTTCGTTTTCCAACATCGTGATCAAGCGTTGATCCACCTTCCAAGGCCGCTTAATGCGAGGCTGAACGGGCTTTCCACGATTTTGGCAATGGTTAGGAACGGTATCCTGTAACCGTGCCACATAGAACTCCTGCGAAATTGCCGTGCTGTAGATTGCAAAGCGTTGGCTACTGCTTAACAGGCCTTTCAAGCTGTTGCCGAGACCGTGATTCTGGATAACGGTGTCCAAGATAACCCCATGCCTTTGATACAGGATTTCCTTAAGCCTAGTGACATGAATCTAGGGTGTATTACTGTTCTGATATTTCTCCGCTAAAATGGCCTCCAATTGGTTAAAGAGATGCGGTAGTGATGAGAATGAACCTGAGTCTTCTTGGGAATGCTCCATAGTGAGCTTTAGCCTGGTAGGGATAGATGGCACATACCGCTACAGACTATTTTCTATGTATTCCAAACTACTCTCAGTGTGGCTTTCCTCACCGTGAAAACTCGGTTCTGCCAATGGTAGGCAGTGCCCACCCTACAGGAACTCTTAATACTCCACAATCACCGGGGTATGGTCGCTGGGTTTTTCTAGGCGACGGGGCTCGAGGTCGATGGTGCAGGCGGTGGCTCGTTCATACAACGGGGGCGAAAGATAGTGGTGATCAATCCGCCAGCCCATATTGCGGCGGAAGGACGCGGCGCGGTAATCCCACCAGCTAAAGTGGCCGCCTTCGTCGGTGAACTTGCGAAAGGCATCGGCCAAGCCCACGGAAAGCACCTCCCGTAGGGCCTGCCGCTCCACCGGGGAAGACATAATGTGTTTGTCCTTGCCCTCTGGGTTGTAGATGTCCTTGTCCTCTAGGGCAATGTTGAAGTCGCCGCAAACGTTGAGGTTGGGATAGTCCTGCAACAGGGCCGCCAGGTAGTCCTTCAGACAGGCCAGCCACTTGAGTTTGTATTCATATTTTTCGCTGCCGATGGAACTGCCGTTGGGCACATAGAGGTTCACCACGTAGGCGTCGCCCCACTGTCCGGCAATCACCCGCTTCTGGTCGTCCAGATCACCGACCCGGTCTTCCCCCAACACAGCGGCAAACCCCCGCTGCACGTTTTCCAAGGGCTGGCGGCTGATCAAAGCCACGCCGTTGTAGGATTTTTGGCCGTAGATATGGGCGTGATAGCCCAAGTCCTCAAAGACCGCCGCCGGAAAGTCGGCATCCACCACCTTGGTTTCTTGCAAACACAGCACCTCCACCGGATTAGTCTGGAGCCACTGCACGGCATGGTCGAGGCGAGAGCGAATGGAATTGACGTTCCAGGTGGCAACTTTCATGGCAAGCAAGGCACAGAATCACAGTCTTCTAGCTTAAAGGGCTAATTGACCTAAAGGAAATAAGAGTCTTTAGGGTGGTTTAAAAATGGGCCTCTATGCTAGGAGCATGCCGTACGGCGGTGTCCTGTCTTGGGAGAGTAGGCGATGGCGAGTGTTTTTCGGCAATTGAAGGAAACCTTTGGCGGCTTTGGCACCGCGCTCACGGAGGATGTGCGGGAGGCGATTCGGGACACGCTGCGGGAGTGGTTGGAGGCTAACGCGGCCAGCCTGCAAACGAAGCAGGGTGGCTTTAACGGCACCATGATGCAGTATTTCCATTGGTATACCCCCGCCGATGGGCAGCATTGGAATCGGGTGCGCGAAGAAGCTCCGGCCCTGGCGGAGGCGGGAATTACGGCGCTGTGGTTGCCCCCGGCCTACAAGGGCATTGGCGGCGGCTACGACGTGGGCTATGGGGCCTACGACCTGTTTGATTTGGGCGAATTTAACCAGCAGGGCACCGTTCGCACCAAGTACGGCACTAAGGATGAGTATTTGGCCGCCGTGAAGACCTGCCGCGACTTGGGGATTCATATCTATGCCGATGTGGTGTTTAACCACAAAATGGCGGCGGATTTTGAGGAGGAGTTCAACGCCACGCCGATGGATCCCCAGAATCGCCATCGCCCCCTAGGGCACATGCGGCGGATTAAATCTTGGACGGGGTTTAACTTTCCGGGGCGGGGCGACACCTATTCCAGCATGGAGTGGCACTGGTACCACTTCGATGCCATCGACTACAACAGCTACGACCCGCACTATAGGGCCGTGTGGCTGATGGAGGGCAAAGCCTTTGAGGATAAGGTAGGCCTAGAACTGGGCAGCTACGACTATTTGATGGGCTGCGACTTGGATATCGACCATCCCCAGGTGCGGGGCGAGTTGAAATACTGGGGCGAGTGGCTGCTGGATACCGTCGGGGTGGATGGCTTTCGGCTGGATGCAATTAAGCACATCTGCGGCGACTTTTTTGTGGACTGGATCGACCACCTAGAAGCCTATGCCCAGCGGGATTTGTTCTGCGTGGGAGAATACTGGACCTACGACCTGAATACCCTGAGATGGTATGCGGGCAATTCTGGCGGGCACCTGAACCTGTTTGATGCGCCGTTGCACAACAATTTCCACAGGGCCAGCAAATCCGGCGACCGCTACGATATGCGCACCATCTTCGACAATACGGTGGTGAAGGACATGCCCCTGTTGGCCGTTACCCTCGTCGAAAACCACGACACCCAGCCCCTACAGGCGTTGGAATCGGTGGTGGAGGCCTGGTTTAAGCCCTTGGCCTATGCCCTAATTTTGCTGCGGGCGGAGGGCTACCCCTGCATTTTCTACCCCGACTACTACGGTGCCCACTACAAAGACAAAGGCCGCGACGGCAACGAGTACGAAATTTGGCTGGATTGCCACCGGGAGATCCTAGACCGCCTGCTGCAGGCCCGTCGGCACTTTGCCCATGGCCCGCAGTACGACTATTTCGACCATCCCAACCGGGTGGGCTGGACGCGGCTGGGCACCGAAGCCAACCCCCGTGCCATGGCGGTGATGCTAAGCAATGGCCCCGGTGGCGGCAAATGGATGGAGGTCGGTCGGCCCAATACGACCTTCTATGACCTAACGGGCCACATCCCCGACACCATCACCACCAACGACCACGGCTGGGCCGAATTTCGCTGCAACGGCGGTTCGGTCTCCGTCTGGGTGGAAGATCACCCCATCCTCCAGGTGTTTCGGTAGGCTTACCCTAGGGATATAGGGCGTTGTCTTTGGGGCCTGGTTTGTAGGCCGTTTTGCAGAGTATTGGAGGGGATTCTACAAGGCTTCGCCATTGCCCTGAATCTACCTGTGCCTTGAATAGCGACTTTCTCGTGAACCCGTCGCCAAAGCCAAAATTTCTCGCTATTCTTGAGCCGTTTCCTGTCCCGGCGTGATTTCTAAGGAAGGCCCCCCATTTATGACTGATCCCACTCCCATTGCCCAAATCACCGTGACCTTCATCAACGGTGCCGTAGAAACCTATGGGCTCACCGAGCGGCAAACCGATGCCTTGCAGATGGCCAGCCGCCTCAAAACCATGATGGAATCGAATATGTTTGCCCTAGAGCTAGCGGATCGCCTGGTGATGATTCCGATGTACAACATTCGGATGATTGAGGTGAGCCCGGCTCCCAGCAAGCTGCCCGATACCGTGCTGCGGCAGGCGGTCGAAATGGATTAGGGTTTCGATGACATAGATGCGATCAAATAGATTATGGGCGTGGGCGCTGGTGGAGAGCGTGCCAAAGGGGATGGCGTTCCCCCTGTTCTTCAATGCGCTGACGTAGACGATTGAGGCGTTCATACTCCGGGCGGGTCAGGCCAAAGAGAATGTGGCGGCTTTCGGACACCAAAAGCGCCACCGTGAGGCCCACGCACAAACCTAGGCCGATGGCAGCAAGACGGTTGTAGGCCAGGGCATAGCGCACCGCCGTCCAGGTAAAGTACTGCTGAATCGTAGCTACTTCGTGGCGCAACCCCCACAGGCTTAGCATACCCACCGTAAGCCATAACCCCCCGCTAGCTAGCCACCATCGCCGTAGGAGAAGCTTTCTGAGCTGCTCAATCTGCTGTTGGTAGGATGCTTCATCGGCCACAATCTGAGTAAGGCTAGGGAACGCTAGGGAGATCGCTATCGAGGTTGGCTGGGGTTGAGCACACCATGGCTTGGGCCTAACCCCAAGCGCCCACCCTACAGGATGATGTCGGACGGGGGTGGCTCCACCGGGGAGGGCGGTTCGCTGGCCGCATCCCCATCGTCACTGCCGTAGGCTTGGCCAGTGCGTTCGCGCCACAGGGCGAGCAGGGTACTGGCGATGAAGATGCTGGAATAGACCCCGGCCAAAAAGCCCACAATCAGCGCTAGGGCAAAGAATTTGAGGGTTGACCCCCCAAAGATAAAGATGGCGACTAGGGGCAAAATCGTGGTGAAGCTGGTGTTGATGGATCGGGTTAGGGTTTGGTTCACCGAATCATCGACGATCTGGTTGATGTGGGTGGTGGGGTTGAGCTTGATGTTCTCGCGCACCCGGTCATAAATCACCACCGTATCGTTCACCGAGAAGCCCACAATCGTCAGCAGCGACACGATAAACAGGCTGTCAATTTCGACCCCTAGCACCAGACCTAGGATCGCAAAGACCCCCATGGTCACCAGCACATCGTGGGCGAGGGCCACAATGGCGAATAAGGCGTAGTCGAACTTAAACCGCAGGCTGAGGTAGGCGATGATGCCCGCAAAGGAGACCAACAACGCCAGCAAACCAGAGGCCAAAAGCTGCCGCCCGATGACTGGCCCCACCGTATCAATTTGGGTGGAGTTGCTGTCGAAGGGGCCGACGGTCTCTTCGAGGTTGCTTTGCAGGGTAGATCGCTCCTCCACATCCAGGTTTTTGGTGCGGATGGACAGCGTTTGGCGATCCTGCCCTAGCAATTGAATGCTGCTGGATTCTAGCCCCTGATCCGCCAAGACCTGCCGCACGTCGTCGAGGGAAATCTCTTCGGTGCAGGTATCGGTGAGGGTACAGGCATGGGTAAGCTGGAGCCGGGTGCCGCCGACAAAATCTAGGCCAGGCCGCAGCGGTGCGCCAAACTGCTGCCAAGAAATGACCATGGCCACGAGGCCAATACCAATGACCAGTGATGAGAGGCTCCACCACAGGGTGCGTTGCTGGGTAATTTTCAAGTTCATGGGGTTGCGCTCCGGGAGGTGGTCAGGGGGCTGAGGCCAGGGCAAAACCAGCTCGGCTTGCGGAATTGGGGCATCCCCAGGGCCACAAACAGCAGGGTACGGGTGCAGGTGAGGGCCGTAAACATGCTGACGATCACCCCCAATCCCAGGGTGAGGGCAAAGCCCTTGACCAGGCCCGCCCCAAACACAAACAGCGCCACACAGGAAATCACCGTAGTGACGTTGCTGTCGAGAATGCTGGAAAAGGCCCGATAAAAGCCCGATTCTACGGAACGATACAGGGTTTTGCCCGCACGCAGCTCCTCACGGGTGCGCTCGAAGATCAGCACGTTGGCATCCACCGCCATGCCGATACTGAGGATGAACCCCGCAATCCCCGGCAGGGTGAGGGTAACGCCCAGCATGACAAAGGCAGACCAGGTTAGCAGGGCATAGACCACCAGGGCGATGTCGGCCACAATCCCCGGCAGGCGGTAGTACACCGCCATAAACACCAGCACCAGGGCCAAGCCCACCAAGGCGGCATAGAGACTGCGCTGGATGCTGTCGCGGCCTAGGGTGGGCTTGGCCCTGGTGCTGGTGTTTATGGCGGTGTACTAC
>CAZWNR010000247.1:0-6307 GCA_964635665.1 uncultured bacterium
CCAATCAGGGCCTCCCCAAACTCAAAGCTCAGATCCATCTGACGGCCCACGGACTTCAGCACATCCACAGCAACGGCCATAATTTCAGGGCCAATACCATCGCCGGGCAGCAGGGTAATGCGGTAAGAGGAGGTCATAAAACAGGCTCGTAAATAATCGACAGACCGGGCGCAAACAGCCCCTGGGGAGCTTTCTATCATACCCTGGCAGGCCAACCCAAAAACCTATGGGGGAACGCTATCCCCCCGCCATGGCCCGCATCTTAGCTTTAGCTAGGGCCGTCATGTCTCCTAGGCACGACGGGGCCTTACGGTTATGACCTGACCCCCTGCTGATGCAGCCAGTCCTCCGCCCAGGTGGCCTCATCGGCCCCTAACGGCGGCACAGGATCTTGCTGATAGTCGATGGCGAGGTCGTAGCTGGCCCGGTCATAAACCCCGGTGACTAGATCTTGGAGATCCACCCAAATGTCGGGATCTTCGGCTTGGAGGGGAACGGGAAAGGAAGGAATCGGATCGGCTAGGTTGAAGCCGTAGAGGGCGGCGAGGGGGCGCTGTTCGGCGTGGCTGACCAGGATGCGATAGAGCGTGGCGACTACGGATCCGCGTAGGGGAAGTGGCCCAAAGGCGCGAATCAGATCAATCTCAATGAGGTGGGTTTGGCTACCCAAAATGGTGAGCCGCTTTTCTTCGTAGAGTTGTCGTCCTTTGCCCGATCGTTTGTTGCTGGGCGAGAGGATTTCTAGGGTTGTGACTACGGATCCTGTTTCGACTTCGCGAATGTCTAAAAATCGCTCTGTCACCTCCTCCGGCATCGGCAGCTCAACCATCATTGGCTCTACCAAAATTTGCCCTTGGGAGGGCGGCTTCAGGGGCCGTTCGACCCTGGATAACCCCTGAAAAATCGAGGCATCTGGGCGACCCACTTGCAAATCCATCGGCCCCGCTTGGTAGACCCGTTTTTCGATAGCGACGCGATATTTAGGTCGCAGGGATGGGCCTAGGCTATCGGCAATGGCGACCAGCAGGCGATTGTGGAACTCTGGCCACAGTTCGGGGTGCTCCAGGTAGGGATCCATTCCGGGAAAAGGAGACGGCATAGCGGTCTATCGATGGGCCTGCTTCTCCATCCTAGGGCGTCGGTATCGATTCTAGGGATTCGTAAGGGGCTTTAGGTCGCCCTCCTGTTAACCAACGGCCATGACTCACCGTAACCAAGCCAGGGCCAAAGCGATAAAATGCCAAGTTAGCGAGAGCTAGGCTGTTTCCCTCGTTCCCTAGGGAACGTTTCACGATGGGCGAATTTGACCAACACCACGGACGGCTTTTGGGACAAAGACAGTCCTGGCGACAGGCGTCTCAGAGGGTTCGACGGCGGTGGCTGGGGGTAGCCCGTGGGGTGGTTGGTGGAATCACCCTTTCCCTGGGGCTGGGCTGGGGCGGTGCAATCCAAGCCGCCCAAAATCCGGTGATTCAGGTGGGCATCGTGCAGCGGTTTGGCGAAGAATTGCAGGATCGCCTGGTGATTGAAGCCCTGCCGGGGGAGCAGTTGACCCTGCGGTTTGACACCAACGGCCAGGCCCAAACGGTAACGACGACGCGGGTTGTCCTCGGTCTAACGCCGACCCCTCTGCCGGAGGCCACCCTGCAAGAACGGGTGGTGCTCAGCCACCATCGCAGCTTTGAAAGTGCCGAGTATAGTGCCCACGAATGGCGACAGCTCGGCATTGAACCAGAAATTGCCCAACCGGGGGGCTGGGAAGTATGGGCCAACCGCGAGGCCTACGATAGCCCGCTGGTGCGGCGGCTGTTGGTGCAAAACCTCAAGGACAACGGCTTTAACGAGGTCCACCTAGATAGCCGGGTGCTGGGGCAGATTCCGAGGGCCTATTTTGAAGCCAATGGCTTTCGCTACCAACGGGATACCCTGGATCTGCAATCTAGCAGCGGCGTGATTCGGGTGATTCAATCGGGCGAGGAAACGGTGAACCGCACCTACGGCGGCACCCTGCGACTTCAGCCCAACACCTATGGCACCTACACTCTGGTGAATGCGGTGCCCATCGAAACCTATCTGCGTGGTGTGGTACCCCACGAAATTGGCCCCGGTGCCCCCGTCCCCGCCATCGAGGCCCAGGCGATTTTGGCCCGCACCTACGCCCTGCGCAACCTGCGCCGCTTTGAAATTGACGACTACCAACTCTGTGCCGATACCCAGTGCCAGGTCTATCGCGGCCTCACGGGCACGGCCCCCGTGGCGGATCGGGCGATTGTGGCCACCAGCGGCCAGGTGCTCACCTACCAAAACGAACTGGTGGATGCCCTCTATTCCTCCACCACGGGCGGCGTCACGGCCCCCTTCAGCGATGTGTGGAATGGCCCCGACCGTCCCTACCTGCGCTCTGTGGTGGATTCCGCTACAGGAGCCTGGGACTTGACCCAACGGCCCCTCAACAACGAGGAGAATTTTCGGGCCTTCATCGCCCTAGACCGGGGCTTTAACGAAGAGACCTGGCGGCTATTTCGCTGGCGCAACGACAGCACCCTCATCGAACTGGCTGACGAACTGAAGACGTTCCTGGGTCGTCGTCAGCATCCCATGGCTGGGCTGAACCGGGTGATCGGGGTGCGGGTGGCAGAACGGGCGGCATCCGGTCGGGTGCAGGCGTTGGAAATCGAAACCGACATCGGTATCGTACGCCTGGAGAAGGACGAAATTGTCCGGGTGTTGATGGCTCCCCGCAGTCTGTTGTTTTATGTGGAACCCATCTACGATACGGCTACCCAGGAACCCCCCAACGATTCCGCCAGTGGAACTGCCTCCGCTGGCCCTGCTCTCAAGGGCTATCGTTTTGTGGGGGGCGGCTGGGGCCATGGGTTCGGCCTCAGTCAGGCCGGATCCTACAATTTAGGTAATCTAGGCTGGAGTCATGGCCGCATCCTCCAGTTTTACTACCCTGGCACCACCCTCCAGCCCATCAGCGATGCCCTGGTGTTTTGGCGGGATCCCCTAACTGCCGATGCTGCGCCTTCTCCCTAGTGCTTTGAACGCCCCATGTCCTACGCCTCACCTGGCCCCTCTCCCCAGCTAGATCCAGCCCCCAGGGATGATCCGCCCCTATTTTCGGTACGGTTTTGGGGGGTTCGCGGCAATATTCCGGCCCCAGGCCCTGATACCGTTCGCTACGGCGGCAATACGGCCTGTGTGGAGGTGCTGGTCGCGGGTCAGCGGCTGATCTTCGATGGCGGCACCGGGCTGCGACCCTTGGGGCGTCAGTTGGCGCAGCAGGATCATCCGGTGGAAGCCCATCTCTTTTTTACCCACACCCACTGGGATCGAATCCAGGGTTTTCCGTTTTTTCATCCCGCCTTTGACCCCCAAAATCATCTTCACATCTACGGGGCCACCGCCATCAATGGGGCCTCTATCAAACAGCGCTTGACTGAGCAGATGCTGCGCCCCAACTTTTTCAAGCCCCTGCAAACCATGGCCGCCACCATGACCTTCCACAATATCCAGGCCGGAAGCCGCCTTCAGCTTGGGGAGGTGGTGGTAGAAACCGTGGGACTCAATCCCCACACGGCGGCCCTAGGCTTTCGAGTCAGTTGGCAGGGCAAATCCTTGGTTTATGCCAGCGACACCGATCCTACCGCCACCGCTGACCCTAACCTGTTGTTCCTAGCTGCCGAGGCGGATCTGCTGATTTTTGACGGCACCTACCTGGATATGGCCTACACCGATCTCCACAGCCATCACCAAGCCCCCTGGAAAACGGGGGTTGAGATTGCCAAAACCAGTGGTGTTAAGCGTCTGCTGCTGTTTCACCACAACCCCTGCCACAGCGATGATGACCTATCCCAGCTAGAGCGCGAGGTTCAGGCAGCCTTTCCCCAGGCCGCCATTGCCCAGGAAGGAATGTGTCTGGATCTGTTGGAGATCTAAAACTGGCGCAGGAAGCGCAGGTCGCTAGAATACAGGCGACGGATATCGTCGATTTGGTGCTGCACCATGGCGAGGCGTTCTACCCCTAGGCCAGCGGCAAATCCGGTGTAGATATCGGGATCGTAGCCCACGGCTTTGAGGACGTTGGGGTCGATCATGCCGCAGCCGAGGACCTCTAGCCATTGCCCCTGCCACTGTACATCCACCTCGGCGGAGGGTTCGGTGAAGGGGAAATAGCTGGGGCGGAAGCGCACGGGCAGGTCGCCATAGAGGGCTTCGAGGAACACCTTGATGGTGCCGCGCAGGTCGGTGAAGGTGATGTTTTTGTCCACCGCGAAGAATTCGATTTGGTGGAACACAGCGGCGTGGGTAGCGTCTACGGTGTCGCGCCGATAGCAGCGGCCAATGGCCACGGCCCGCAGGGGCGGCTCATGGCTTTGCATGTAGCGAATTTGCGTATTCGAGGTGTGGGTGCGCATTAGGTCGCCGTTGGGCAGGTAGAGGGTGTCCTGCATGTCGCGGGCGGGGTGGTCGGGCAGAAAATTCAGGGCCTCGAAGTTGTAGTAGTCGTTTTCGATTTCCGGGCCATCGGCGACGGTGTAGCCCAACCCAACGAAGATATCGACAATCCGGTCAATAATGCTGTTGATGGGATGCACCCGCCCCTGGGGCCAAAACACCCCCGGCATGGTGACATCCAGGGTTTCGGTCGCCAGTTGGGCCTCCAACTTAGCGGTTTCCAGGGCGGTTTTGGATTGCTCTAGCTGACCCTGAATCAGATCCTTCACCTCGTTGGCCAAGGCCCCAATCCGAGGCCGATCCTCGGCGGACAGTTTGCCCATGCCCCCCAGCACCTTGGAGAGCTGTCCCTTTTTGCCCAAATAGCCCACCCGCAGTTGCTCTAGGTCGTCGAGGGTGGCGGCGGCGGCAATGGCCTCCTGGGCGGCGGCTTTTAGCGCCATCAAATCAGATTCTAGGCTGGTGGGTGCGGTGGTCATCCTGGGTTACGCAGTGCGGGACAATAGGACACAAAGATGGCTAAGCTTTGACTATTTTAAGGGCGTATGGGACACCTGTATGAACATCCTGGTCAGTAACGACGATGGCATTTTGGCGCTGGGGATACGCACCCTGGCCACGACCCTAGCGGCGGCAGGGCATCGGGTCACGGTGGTTTGCCCCGACCGGGAGCGATCCGCCACGGGCCACGGCCTCACCATGCACAAGCCCCTGCGGGCCGACCCCGTCACCGAAATTTATCCGCCCGAAATCCAGGCCTGGGCCTGTTCCGGCACGCCCTCAGACTGCGTGAAGCTGGCCCTAGGGGCGTTGATGGACACCCCGCCGGACGTGGTGGTTTCCGGCATTAACCACGGGGCCAACCTGGGAACGGATGTGCTCTATTCCGGCACCGTATCCGCCGCCATGGAGGGTGCCCTGGAGGGAATGCCCGCCATTGCCGTTAGTCTCACCAACTCCAAAGACGGCAAATTTGACCTCGCAGCGGCCTTTGTGCGGGGCTTGCTCGCTCCAGATGGCCACCTGCCCCTGTCGCCAGCGCTGCTGCTCAACGTTAACGTCCCCAACCTGCCCCCAGCGGACCTCAAAGGGGCAAAAGTCACCCGTCAAGGCATCCGCCGCTACCACGAACAATTCGCGAAACGCACCGATCCCCGAGGCAAGACCTACTACTGGCTGGCCGGAGAAGTCTTGGAGGAGGTGGAAGACCCCGCCGCCCAGTTGCCCTACCCCCCCGATCAGCGGGATTCCCTCCTCGCTATTCCCACCGATACCCAAGCCATCCAAGAGGGCTATATTTCGATTACGCCCCTGCAATACAACCTCACGGCTGTCACCACCCTCACCGCCCTCAGCCAGTGGTTCCCGCCTGACATTCCTAACGCCTGATTTCTGGGAGATTTACGAAGAAATAAGGTGCTGATGACGATGTTCCCTGTTGGTGCATTGCTTCGCGTATAGCCCTTTGGGCATGGCTGACGCTAGTGCGCTAGCCTCACCTTGGTGTTATGCGCCCTACGATGATCTCATCCCCACTCCCCACTCCCTACCTTCATGAAAATCGCCATCGCCCAACTTAATCCCACCATCGGCGACCTCGCCCACAACGCGCAGCAAATTTTGACCGCTGCCCAAGCGGCCCACAATCAGGGGGCGCAGGTGTTGGTGACCACGGAACTGGCCCTCTGTGGCTATCCTCCCCGTGATTTGCTGTTGCGGCCTGGGTTCATTGCGGTGATGGCCCAGCAGTTAGAGGGGTTAGCGGCGGAATTGCCCCCGGAATTGGCGGTGCTAGTGGGGTTTGCCTCGGCGAATCCCAACGCCCTTCAGCGGGGGGAAAAGCCCC
>CAZWNR010000248.1:0-6302 GCA_964635665.1 uncultured bacterium
GTGATTGGGCTACGGGCTAACCATCTGCGGGATGTTCAGCACTGTCCTGAGGTTTATGCCCTGGTGTCCGCGCCCGGGCTCACGGTACCCGCCATGACCTATGACCAGGTCAAGTCCACTATCGTTGGCCCCCTAGAAAAGGTGGGGCTACGCTACGATGCCAACCTGATTTATACCCTGCTGCTGGATGTCGTCGGGGCAGCGGGGGATTTGGCCCTGCTACAGACGGCCCTCAAGGCGGTGTGGCAGCACCGCGAAATGGATCTTAAGGGCCAAGATCCCCCTCGATTAACCCTGGAAGCCTACGCCGAAATGGGCGGCATTCGCCACCTGCTGAGCCAGCGGGCTAGCCAGTTTTACCAGCAACTGTCCCGCACCGATCAGCCCATTGCCGAGCGAATTTTTATCGGGCTGTGTGAGCCGGGGGAAGGATCCACCCTCACCCGTCGTCAGGTTCAGCTTTCGGAGCTGGTGACCGCTGCCATGGAGGAGGGGCAAGTGCTCGCGGTGCTCGACCAGATGATGGAGGCTGGTTTGGTGGTAGCCCAAACCAACCTCAGTCGCCACGATCTACCGGGGGAGGTTTCGGCGGCGGCCCTCGTGCCAGCGACCGGCCTCACCACCGACGTGATGCCTATTCCAGCGGAGCCTCGTTCCCTGGCGCAGGTGCTGGCGCGTCACCCCCACGGCAGTCTCGGCCAATGCCCCGATCTTGTCCCCCACTTTGATGTGGCCCACGAATCCCTCATCCGCACCTGGCTACCGATGCAGGCCTGGTTCCAGAATAGTCAGCCTCGCCTGAAGGCCCAGCGCACCATCGAAGGGGCGGCCCAGGAGTGGTATCGCCAGCAATGCCCCAACCATCCTGAATATTTTTTGACCAAAACCCGCCTCCAGGAAGCCAAAGCACTGCAAATGGAATATCCAGGGTGCCTTTCTATTCAGGCGACAGGTTATCTCCAGGCTTGCCACAACCATGCCCGCCGCTCTGCTCGCAAGCGCTACCTCATGAAGCTGCTGATTCCCATCAGTATGGGCACCGGAATGTTCGCAGCCTACGCCCATAACGTGATGACCAACCCTGCCTCCGCCTGGAAACAATCCCATCCCGACCCGCCGGTGGTGGCGACGGGGCCAGTGTTTCGTTCCGTGGAGACCGAACCCAACGTAGCCGCCTCCGTGCCAACCGAGACCCTCGCCATGCCTAGCCCGTCGCCCCAGGTGGGAATGGTGCGGACAAACCTGATCGAAACCCTATTAAAGCGGGTGAAGACCTCCCCCCCCAAGGTCACAACAGCCCTTACCTCCCTGAGCCCAAAGCTACCTACCCTGATCCAACGCGCTTCTCAGCGCACCTTGCCCTGGGAAACTAAGGTTCAATCGCTGCGGCTTCCTACCCCTTCCCTAGGAACCAACAACTCAAACACCACCACCCTGCCCGCCGCATCCCCAGACAAGGTGGCCGAATGGATATCTCCCACCAATCCTAATGTGATGGTTCAGGTGTGGTGTCTCCAGTCGGGGGCTGAACCGGTTTGCTTCACGCTACAACATCCCCTCAACTGAGGCCCCTGGGATGATCGGGCATTGCCGACTGAGCACATTGAGCTATTTGGGGTACGGCACCACAGATCGACCGGTGGCCAACGGTGCGACATTAGCCATAGCCGTAGCCAGTCTGGTTGAGCCATCACCCATTTAAAGGTTAGACCGTTCCAAGGGTTGACCGTTGTCTGAATGTCCTAGCCCAAATGACGATAGCTATAAATCCATGGCTGGGCTGCCTTGAACAAGGCGAAGCCCTTTACCAAAGGTTGCAACCATCGTGAATTTACTGAGTCATTTTTTCTCTAGGCGTTCCCTAGAGGCCGCTACCGGGAATACTTGGACTAAGTATTCCCGGTACTTGGTCCTTAAAGGCTTAATTTCTGGAGATCTGTCATGGCAGAAACCGTTCTTTACGATCCCCTAAGCCACGCGAACCCCTTGGCATCAAGCTTTTTCGACTATGGACAGTTACCCACGGCCCCGGTTTTTCTCCAGGATTTCCCTCCCAGCACCGTTGGGGATATCACCGATGTCTACGAGGTGCAGCCCCTGCCCCAGGTCGGTTCCGCGACGGGTACAAGACTCAATACCAACGGCACGCTGATCAGCATTTCCCCAGGCTACGAGCCGCTTACCTACTACGCCTCTAAGGGCACCATCAAGCGCCCGACCGGACACACCCTCACCCTCACCCCATTCCAAGGCTACGCCGGGTTTGCCAACCATAGGATTGACTTGGATTTTGCCAATCTCGATCTGTTTAACTTCGATCCCAATTCAGCGGAGCTCACCCCTGTCAATGCGGCCTTCCCTGTCTTAGATCCAGGCCAAGGCTTTGCGGTGGAGTTCGATCTGGCCATTGCCCTAGAACAAAGCAACGCCAATCGCGCTGGCTTCAGCGTTACCGTCATCAGCCATGACCTTAGTAAAGGGCTGGAGATCGGCTTTAAGGAAGCGGGTCTCAACGGCGATTATATCTTTGTCCAAAACGCTGACCTCAATGCCGCCAGCGAGGGGGAACGGAGCGTCTTGCCTTTAGAAATACAGGCCACCCAGCGCTATCGACTGGCCATGCAGGGCAATCGCTACACCCTCTCGGTCGATGGCACCACCCTGCTCACGGGCACCCTGCGAGACTATAGTTTTGACCCCACCCTCAGCAGTCCGCCCTTTCCCGAGACCATCAACCCCTACGAGACCCCTAATTTCCTGTTCTTTGGCGACAACACCGACCAGGGCTATGCCGACTTTACCCTGGGGCGGGTTGCCCTAGTCTCCCTGCCCCCCTCCCTAGCCCGTCGGTCAGACTTTAGCGGTAATGGATCCGCTGATATCCTATGGCGCAACCAGGCTGGGGGGCAAACGCTGCTGTGGCAAATGGAGGGCACCACCCTCAAGGACGGGAAGTTTTTTGGCCCGCCTGTGCCTGCCGAGTGGACCATCCAGGCCGTCGGGGATCTGAATGGGGACGGTCGGCCCGACCTTGTGTGGCAACATCAGCAGACCTCCGCCGTGGCGGCTTGGCTGATGGATGGCACCACCCTGACCACGGGGGATCTGCTCACGGCGGCTGATCCCCTCTGGCAAATTACCGCCGCCAGCGACTTTAACCAGGACGGCAAAGATGACCTGCTGTGGCGGCATCAAAATACCGGGAACCTAGCGGTCTGGTATATGGACGGTCTGACCTTAAAGGGGGGAGACCTGCTCACAGCCCCCGCCGTGGCCGATGCCGCCTGGGAAATAGGTGCCGTGGGCGACTTTGGCAACGATGGCCATCCAGATCTTCTGTGGCACAACCGCACCACCGGCGCGATTGGTTTTTGGCAAATGACGGGCATCACCTTCAATGGGGTTACCGCTGTGACCCAGGGAGGGAATCCCGTGACCACCGTTGATCCGGCATGGCAGGCCATTGGTAGCGCCGACTTCAATCAGGATGGTCACCTGGATGTGCTGTGGCGGCATCGCCAGAATGGCGGCACGGTGCTGTGGCTGATGGAGAATACCGCTATCCTCAGTGGTGTCGGTCTGCCCACAGTGGATCCGACAGCCTGGACAGCAGCAGTATAGCCCTGCCAAGAAGGGTATCTGCTTAGACCACACAGATCAAAGTCTGGGACGTATGGCTATCGTCATTTGGGCTAGGACATTCAGACAACATTCAAACGTTGGAACGTTCTAACCTTTAAAGGGGCAACGTCTTAACTAGACTGGCTACGGCCATATTATAGTGGCGGCTAATGTAGCCTATCCAAAATTTCGACAACTACTTCGGATCCTTAGCATCTTTAGGCGAATTAAAAAGATAGTTGGCCACAATCACAAATAGGCCCAACACATTAATCGTAGTACCACCGATCAGCGCCAGCAGCACAGCATCAGATAGCTGAAAACTCGGTTTAAATTCTTCTAGGCGCTGAACTCCTGGTACATCGCTCAAGTTAATTCGGACTGTCGTTGAGCCAAATCCGCTGAACATAATAATGGAGTAGATGCCCAACAACCAGGCACAAATGAGCTGAAATAAATATCGGGCATACTTCTGACGCTCTTCGCGATCTTGCTTTAATATCCTAAACCGCTCTTCTTCGATACTAGCCTTGGCTTCGTTAATCCGATCCTCAAAGTCCTCGTAATATTTCTCTGCCTCTTTTTTAGGTATTTCTCTTAATTCTAGGGAAGCATAGCCCGACACCTGAAAAGGGGCCGAACTAATATCGTCTATATTGAGAGGCTCTTCCTGAAAATCGCGGTTTTCCTGTGGATTTGTCACGACTATTGGCGGCGGTAGAACTAGACGACTAAATTATCCCAACCTGATGTTTTCCAGATTGGCTGATGAAATAACGCTTGATTTGATTATCGTCAATGGTGACATTGAACTTTTCCGCAGCTACTTCTTTACGGGTTTCATCCCATGGAGAGGAGGGTAGGTAAGCCATTTCAGAGAGAGTAATGGCATCGTAATCTTTGTAAACCTCCCAAACTTTATGTAGCAGATGCATGATCTGCTCATCCCTTTTCAGCTTTTCTAGCCGCATTAAATCTTGGGGCTCAATCTCTAATTCCTTGAGCTTAATCGGTTGGGAACCAAACGAGCGAAGCCAATAATAGATAGTGCCTATCACAGAACCGTAGCGCCATGCTTCGATGCTTTCCTCAATTAACGGTGAGTTAGTGATAGCTAGGCACCATCCATGGGCAAAGTAAATAAGTCTTTGCATCTTCATGGGCGAGATTTCAATGTCGTCTCGGCTGCCAAGCTCTAGGAAAAAAAGAGCTATTGTCTTGGCTCGATAGGGCAAACCCATTGACCTCATGCTCCTTGATATCTTGTCTAAATGATCCGCAATCTTCACCTCAGAGCTGACTGATATTGCGGGTTCTTAACTCGTGTTAGACAGAGGATAAAAGTATGATTCCTTACTAACCACGCCAATTATACGCCATCCCCCTAGGGATAGCATCAGCACCACTAGGGAATGCCCTAGCGCTCTGCAAAGCGAGGTCTGGGTGGTGTGGTGTGGATGTATTAGCGCTATCCTAAGCAGAGAGGTCGCTGGTACCTGCAACGATAGGGAGTCGGAGGATCTAACCATGGTCAAGATTGTCAGCCGTCAGTCCTTGGGGGTGCAGCCCGTCTACGACATTGGCGTGGTGGCGGATCACAATTTTCTGCTAGCCGGTGGCCGCGTGGCCTCCAACTGCTTTAACAAGTCCCACTCTACGGCCTACGGATTTGTCACCTTCCAAACCGCCTACCTCAAGGCCAACTATCCCGTAGAGTACATGGCGGCGCTGCTGACCTCCAACAGCGGCGACCAAGACAAGGTGCAGATGCACATCGCCAACTGCATCGCCATGGGCATTGAGGTGTTGCCACCGGATATCAACCGATCCCTAGTGGACTTTACCCCCGAAGGACAAAATATTCTCTTTGGCCTCTCGGCGGTGCGCAATGTCGGCTTGGGGGCGATTGAGTGCCTGATCAAGGAGCGGGATAAGGACGGCCCCTTCAAGTCTCTAGCGGAACTGTGCGACCGCATTGACCTCCATGCCGTTAACCGTCGGGCGTTAGAATCGCTGATTCTGGCGGGGGCGCTCGACACCATCAACCCCAACCGCCAACAGCTCATGCAGCACTTGGCGCTCATGATTGACTGGGCCCAGGGGCGGGCTAAGGATCGCGAAATTGGACAGGGTAACCTATTCGACATGATGCTGGGCGGCGGTGAGACCTCGGCGGCTCCGGTCTCCGGTGGCTATGAGGGAGCCCCTGAGGCTCCGAAGGTGGATGATTTTGACGACCAAGAAAAGCTACGCCAGGAGAAGGAAATCCTCGGCTTCTACATTTCTAACCATCCCCTCAAATCGGTGCAGCGTCCGGCTCGCATCCTAGCCCCCATCAACCTCGCGGAACTGGCGGAACAGCCCGATAATGTCACCCTCAGCGCCATTGTGCTGTTGTCTTCGGTGAAGCCTGTCATTACCAAAAAAGGGGATCGCATGGCCATCGTGCAGCTTGAAGACCTGACGGGGCAGGCCGAAGCGGTGGTGTTTCCCAAGTCCTTTGAGCGCATTGGCCAACACATTGTGGCCGACAAGCGCCTGATGATTTGGGGCAAGGTAGACCGCCGGGACGACCGGGTGCAGTTCATCATCGACGATGCCGAGCCCATCGAAGATGTGCGCATGGTGATGGTTGAGCTGGATCCCAAGCTGGCGGGCGACATCGAACAGCAGCACCGCCT
>CAZWNR010000249.1:0-6281 GCA_964635665.1 uncultured bacterium
GACATCGTTAAGCACTGGCCCCCGGAGGATGTGCTGATCGAGTTTCGGCAGCTTTTTATTCACCATAGCGACTCGGTGAGTGAGCAGACGGTGCCCGCGCTGCACGTTATCTTATTTGCCAACAACGAAGCCGAGTTTCGCAACACCATTAAGCGCTGCTGCTACATCCTAGTCAACAACTGGGAGGTGGCCCGCCGGTTCGACTATATCCAATCCCTGGTGGACGTGTTTGACGATCCCCTGCTTCAGCGGCGCACCTTTTCCCCCACCCTAAAGCGCCTGCGCACCTGGACTCAGAACTTTATTAGCAGCCAAGATTTTGAGGATCTCAAGCTGTTTGCCGCCCGCATCACGGGGGAGCGTACCATCAATCGTCCAGGGGATTGGGTGGATCGTTACACCTCCTACCTGCTGGTGCCCCAATACGTTAACGAAGCCAACCCCATTGAGCAACGGCAGGCTGCTAAGGCCCTCTCCCGCCGCCTCAAGGACAAATTTAAGTTTGACCTAGCCCTGTATACCGCCCACAGCCAGGCGGCCCTACCCCGCCGCTCCACCGTGCAGAACCCCACGGCCTTAGGAGATAGCGTTCTGCGGCTGATCAAAGCCATCGTGGCTAAGCGAGGGGAATTTAGTTATCACAACCTGGCCCGCCTGTTTTTAGAGCAAACCAAAGACACCTCCTACGCCAACTTTAAGGCGATGCTGCCCAAGTATTTGCTCTACACCGTCAGCAGCAACCCTGTCTCCAAACCCATTCGAGATCATCTCCAAACCCGTCTTTCTAACCTCTACCCAGAGGCCAATCCCGATTCCCTGGATGCCTCCCTGCTGTTGCGCACCAGCAACCGAATCATCGACTACCTGATGACCGAAAATCGGGAAACCCCTTCATCCCTGTTTAGTCTGGTATTGTCCCAGGGCAATGCCCTCACCCTGGCCATCGTGCTGTTAAAACTGGTGCTGATTTCCCGCAGTTCCCAGATCTACCTAGAGGTACGCATTGCCGACCTGATCCGCTACTACGAGCAATTCCCCACGGAGGATTGCCAGTGGGTGATCCATTTCCTGGAGGTGTTTCGGGTTACCTTTGCTATCTACACCGAAAACATCGAGTACAACCTGGTGCGCATTCAGTCGGATTCGCCCAACGATGGCACTGTTGATCCCCTGGATGACCTCTCCAGCTTTCGGATTTTCTCCCAAAAACTGATCCGCCCAGATAGCGATGTATCGCCCTAGGGCTGGCTGACGAATACAACACCGAAAAGCCTTGATATAGCCATAGCCAGCCTGATTGAGACATCGCCCCTTTCAAGGTCAGAATGTTCCAGTGTTGGAACTTGGTCTGAATGGCCTAGCCCAAGGGAAGATAACCATATCTCCTAGGTGGGGTTGCATGGGCCGATTGCAGAGGTAGAAACCGGGTTTCTATTGATCTAGGACAAGGGCTGGCGACTAGGGTTTGTCCATGGAACGTTTGGGCCGGGATTGGCCTCGACGCGATAGGTTGAAGGATTGGGAGACGGCTTTTTTGCGGGCGCTGGATAGATTTTCAAAGGTGAATTCATCGGCCAATTCGCCCAGGGCCATTTCCTCCTCCATCAGCGCCGGACTAGGGGCCATGCAGGCCATGGTGGCACGGGCATCGACCAAGACCTCCCGCGCTGCCTCAAAATCTCCTTGGTCGGAGTATTGCACCGCCTCACGACGGGCACGGGCCGCCATCAGCAGCGCCACCTGTTCTTGCACGGTGGCGTTGGCCGGAAAGTCGCTGAACTGGCTGGCATTGACTAGGGGCAACTCCAATCCGGATCGCAACACCTGGCGGTTTTTTAGCTCAGGGTCGTCCCAGGCGAGGCGCACCTGCAACAGTTCGCTGGCTTGGCTGAGGGCGGGTACCTGCAAGCGCACCACCACCTGAATTGGCGAACCCACGATGAGGTTGGGCAGCTTGTAACGGCGGGTGTCGGTCATATCCAAGTCGTTGAGGACATCCATGACGGTGACGCCGCTGCGGGGCTTGAGGCCCAGGCTTACCCGCTGGCCTAGGGTGGCCGCCAGCCCAGAAAGCTCCGTTTCAAAGATGGCGGGCAGTTGGTCGGCGGATTCAATGTGGACAAAGTTGCCGTCGCCGCTGCGGGCCATGGCCATTAGCAGATCTTCGCTGTAGTCGTCGCCGATGCCGAGGGTGGTGGTGCTAATGCCGCGCTGGGCCAAGCCATGGACATCGTTGGCAATCACATCCGCTCGGGTTTCGCCCACGTTGGCCAAGCCGTCGGAAATCAGAATCACCCGATTCAACTGGTCGGGGTTGAGGTAGTGGCCCACCTGCATTCCCCCCTCCACCCAGCCCGCATGGAGGGCGGTGCTGCCTCGGGAATGGACATAGCGCAATTTTTCCAGCAAGGGGGCTTTGTCGGTGGCGAGGGTGCTGGGCACCAGGGTTTCAATGCGGTCATCAAACAGCACCACGCTGATGCGGTCGCAGGGCAGCAAATTTTCGACGGCAAAGCGGGCGGCTTCACGGGCGTAGTGCATCTTTTGCCCTTGCATAGAACCCGACCGATCCAGCACCAAACTGAGGTTGAGGGGGACGCGGTCGGCCTCTAGGGGGATGGTGGGGGGCGTGATGCGCACTAGCACATCGAGGGTGAGGGGCTGCTGGGCCACCATGGCCCCATGGAGCGGAATCAGTTCGATACGGGGCAGCGAGGCTTTAGAGGATTTAGACGACGAATTCATGGCGACCTCCAACGGGCGCTAGGGTGGATTGAGGTTGGCAAGGTGATCAACGATGATTTGGGCGAGGCGATCTCGCTCGTGGGCGGTGGTAGGCAGCGTCACATCGTGGCGGATGTGCAGTTCCAATCCGTCCAGAATGGGTAGACGCGTCCAGGTTTCGTGAGGGGATGGGGCCGGAGCGGGCGGAACCACCATGGGAGCAGGGGCCTGCATTGCCACGGGGCCAACGACGGAGGACGACCGTGCTAAGGATTCCCCCCGATTGCGAATTTGAGACAAAAAGGCCAGGGCCGGATTCGCCGCCTCGACCGTGAGTTGCACCCCCCCTTGCAGCATGTCTTCTAGCGCCTGATTCGGCTGGCCACTAATCAAACCACCGATGGAACTGGCGCTATAGCCCTCCGCCAGCAACCGACGCAGCACCAACAGTTGCAGGAGATGCCGATAGGTGTACCGGGCCTCCCGTCCCTGCTTAAGGGGCCTATCTAACCATCCCTGGGTCGTGTAGTGGCGCACCAGCCGAGGATTCACTGCCTCTTGCCCCCGCCCGCTAGCGGGCGCATCGGGCAAAAATTGGGGAAGTAGGTCGTTGACCACCTCAACGAAGCGGTCTAGAACCATCTCAGGCTGTTGCTGGGCGATTTGCTGCAACATGCTCATGGGTTTATCTTAGATTATTGCAATCTAAATTGTCAATGACATTTTTATTTGTAAGTTTTGAGTTTAGCTCAGCGATTCCTGAGTTCCCTGTCAGGCAAGGGTTCAAGCCCTAGGATCGCTGATGTCGAGCCGTCCGTAAATTGCAAGGTGTCCAGGTTTCCAGACCGCTAAGGTTCAAGACCGCTAGGCTATTGGCGTTGGATGGAGAGGATGACTTGGCCTTGGTTGGTGTCGGGGTCGGTATCGATGAAAAAGGCACGTAGCAGGGCCGAGTTTTCCACGGTTAGGGTTAGGGTGTCGGCATAGCCGTTGAGGGTGGCCCAAAGGGAAGAGGTCGGTACCTGGGTCTTGAGGTTTGTGATCGGCCCGCCGTCTACCCAAAGTAGGGCTAGGGGTTCGCCGGGTTGGGTGGGGTCGCCATAGCTGAACTGCCCCCGCTGTATACGAAGGAGGTAGCTACCAGCGGACAGGGGGTGGGTGGCGGCGACTTGGGCGAGGGCGTTGTGTTGGGCCTCGTCCCAGGGCATCAGATGGTGGTTGGGGTGGAGGGTTAGGATGGCTGGGGAAGTTTGGGAGGCGACGCTCTCCGCTGGCCATTGCGGCGTTCCGGCGGACTGAACGCCCAGGGTTTGAGTTGCCGTTGCTGGAGTCTCCCCGGTTTGTACCTCGGACTGGGCCTCGGACTGGGCCTCGGACTGGGCCTCGGACTGGGCCGCTGATGCGTCCTGGGATAGGGCCTGGGTTTCCGGATCGGCTGAATCTGCCGTGCAGGCGGGTACCCTTACCGGGGCCGACTTGGCTAGGGGGAGCCAGTGGTTTTCCTGGCTCACGTAGCCCAGTTCTGCCTGGTAGTCTCGGTCGTCGGTGGGGATGGGGATGTGCAAATCCTGCTGTTCCTCGGTGACGGGAAACTGGTCAATGCGGGCGGGGGGATGGCGTTCTAGGTCGCGGTTGGTTACGTCGAGGAGGCGTAGCATTAGGGTGCGTCCACCCCGTTCTCGCTGCTGGGCGCGGAATTCGTCGGGGATTTCCCAATAGGCGTAGGCCCGACGACAGTGGCGGGGGACGAGCACCAGGCGACCAACGGCTTCCTCGGCGACGGCCACAGCGACGGGGGAGGCCGTTGCTGCGGGCTTTTCCTGCGTCATCAACAGCCACCAGATCAGCCCCCCTAGCAGGGGAATGGCCAACAGCCAACCCCAGGATTTCCCCTGTCTACCCCAGGAACGGGGTTGGAGGGGGACAACTTCGGCAACCATGGGCTGGGAATCGGCGGCGTCAGCAATATCGGCATTAACCGTAGGGGTCGCCGCCGCTGTGGGATCCGCCGCGAGGGTCGATACGGGGGCGATAGCGACGGAATCAACGGTGGCGAGATCGGCGGGGGAGGCGGTGAGGTTGGCTGGGGTATTGATCACCCCCAAAAAGGCTAGGGCGGTGGGGCTAGGGTTGCGGCTGTTGTAGACATACACTCGCGGCTGGGAGTAGGGATAGCGGGCATCGGTGGGGAGAACACCATCGACGGCGAGCAGGCGCAGGTCATCCCGGCCTTGCACCTGGGAGACCACGGCATAGCCGATGCCATCATTGCCTAGGGCGGCGACCACGGCCTCGGTGCTGTCTTCGGTCACGGGGGTGACGGTGGGGCCAGGGGTTAGCCCCCGATCCGCAAAGGCCGGATAGCTGCCTAGGGCTTGGCGGGTGTCGCTGCTGGCGGGCCGATCCACAAAGCGCACGGGCAGATCCGGCCCCCCCACTGTGGCCCAGTTGTTGATCTCGCCATAGAACATCTGGGCCAGTTGGTCTGGGGTGAGACCACCGCTAAAGGCATTGCCTGTCCCGACGATCAGGGCAATTTTTTCGCGGCTGATGGGTACCTCCACCAAGCCCTGACTTCGTTCTGCTTCGGTAAGGCGACGGCCAATGGCGGCGAGGTCAATGGTGCCCTGGCGCAATTTCTCGAGGGCGGCCTCGGTGTCGCTGGTGGTGACCTGAATGGCGAGATTGGGGTAGCGATCCGCCATTCGCTGACGAAACAGCTCATTACTCGCCGCCATGGTGGAGGATCCTTCCAGAAAGAGGGCGGCGTTGGCCGGAAGTTGGTCAGGAATGGTAAATACTGGGGCTTCTAGGGTTTCCTCGGCCAGGGCCAGTTGTTGTTTCCCAGCCATTTCTAGAGTGCTGCCGAAGACAGCGACCCCAAGGGCCAGGGTAGAGAGGGCAAGGGTAGATCGCAGGGGAAGCATGGGTAGCAATCGGGAAGAACAAAGGGCCTAGAACACAACGAGATCTAAAACAAGAGGTCTGCCAGGAGACGACATCACGCTAGGGTGGTTTCACCAGGGAAACAAGGGATCGCCGTGGCCCTAGGGCCGCAGAATCGAGACCTTCAGCCCATCGCCAGCGAAGCCAGGATGGGCTGGGGTTGGCGGGAAAAGAGCACAGAGGGTAGCGGCTTCCAACACCTCCAAAATCAGGCTATCCCCGTAGCCTTGCAGGGAGGCCCAGGTGGCGTTCACGGGAACTTGGGTACGCTGGTTAATCACGCGTCCGCCATAGATCCAGAGGATGACCGCTGGCTCGGCGAACCCAGTCGTGGCCGATTCCGCCTGGGTTTCAGGGGGCGGCTGAAGGGTGATGCTATGACGACCAGGCTCCAGAGGCATTGAGGCTCCCCGCTGCTGAAGCACGTCCATCTGTTCAGCGCTAAGCCTCAGGCAATGCTGCCGACTGTCCACCGTGAGTTCTGTCACACCCTGATCTACCATTGCCCCTGCGCCTCCAGGCCGCACCTAGATTCATCGCTAGCCTACCCCCCCAAGGACAGCCCCTCGGTCGAGGCCAGACTAGCAATTCAGATAAACAGTACCGGAAAA
>CAZWNR010000250.1:0-6269 GCA_964635665.1 uncultured bacterium
ATTTCGGGTGGAAATTCCTACTCCCAGTGTCCCTAGTCAACCTGCTTCTGACGGCAGGCTTAAATCTGTCAACTCCGCCTTGGTCATATCTGACGGCAGGCTTAAAGCTGGCTTTCCCCGTTGCCTTTGGGGGCTAGATGCGGGGCTGAGGGCGGCGGTCTCAGGATTTGCCGTCAGATATGACCAAGGCGGAGTTGACAGATTTCACCCGTCCGGCAAGACGCTCAACTGCTCAAACATGTTCAAACGCTGGAGGTTTTTCCATGCTGGGTTTTCTCAAACAGGTTGGCGACTACGCGAAGGAAAGCTTTCAGGCGGCTAAATATATCGGCCAGGGGTTGTCCGTCACCTTCGACCACATGAAGCGTCGTCCGATTACGGTGCATTATCCCTACGAAAAGCTCATTCCCTCCGAGCGCTTTCGGGGCCGAATTCACTTCGAATTTGATAAGTGCATTGCCTGTGAAGTGTGCGTGCGGGTTTGCCCCATTAACCTGCCCGTGGTGGACTGGGACTTTGACAAAACCACCAAGAAGAAAACCCTAAAGCACTACAGTATCGACTTTGGGGTCTGTATTTTCTGCGGCAACTGCGTGGAATATTGCCCCACCAACTGCCTCTCCATGACCGAAGAGTACGAAATGGCCACTTACGACCGCCACGAGCTCAACTACGACAATGTGGCCCTCGGTCGTCTTCCCTACAAGGTGACCCAAGATCCCATGGTGACGCCGCTGCGGGAACTGGCCTACCTGCCCAAAGGGGTGATGGAGCCCCATGATCTGCCCCCCAATGCCCGACGGGCAGGCAAACTTCCCCAGGAAATTTTGGAGGAATCCGCCGACGCCAAATCCTAGGCGGCTTGTGGTCAAGTATGGTTCAATAGCGGGGAGGCTCCACGGGGCTAACCCAATCGGTGTTTTCTAGGAGTAAAAGGCCTGTGACGTTAGCAGAAGGGGTTCAACTGGTTGCCTTTGGCATCCTGACGTTGATGATGCTGGGTAGTGCCCTCGGCGTGGTGCTGTTGGAGAATATTGTCTACTCCGCGTTTCTCTTGGGCGGGGTGTTCATTAGTATGTCGGGCATGTACATTCTGCTCAATGCGGGCTTTGTGGCCGCCGCTCAAGTGCTGGTGTACGTGGGGGCCGTTAACGTCCTAATTTTGTTCGGGATTATGTTGGTCAACAAGCGGCAGCCCTTCCTGCCCGTCCGTCAAGCTTGGGTAAGTCAGGTAGCAACGGGGGGCGTCTGTGCCGGTTTATTTGCCCTGCTGACGGTGTCGGTGATTAATACCCCCTGGGCAATTTCCTCCGAGCAACCCGTTGGGGAACAGGCGATTGTTGAAATTGGTAAGCATTTCTTCTCCGACTACCTGTTGCCCTTTGAACTTGCCTCGGTGCTGCTGTTAATTGCGCTGATTGGAGCGATTGTATTGGCGCGGCGCGAATTTATTCCCGATACGGTTCCTGGCGAGCCAGAATCTGAGGCCCTGCAACTGCCGGAACGCCCCCGAGAGCTCGTCTCCTCTGGCCCCCTGCGAGACATCAGCGAGTCCTAAGACCGCTCAACCTGAATGTTCCATCGAAGCTTGTTGCCCAGTTTTTCACCCTAACCAGCCATGCAACTTGAGTATTTTCTCCTCGTCGCAGCCGCCCTGTTCTGCATTGGGGTCTATGGTCTTGTGACTAGCCGTAACGTGATTCGCGTTTTGATGTCGATTGAGTTGATGCTGAACGCGGTCAACCTTAACCTGATGGCCTTCTCCAACTACTTAGACCCAGTGGGGGTCAACGGACAGGTCTTTGCGGTGTTTGTCATCAGCATTGCAGCCGCTGAAGCCGCCGTGGGCTTGGCCATTGTGCTTTCGATCTACCGCAACCGCGATACCATCGACATGGAGCAGTTTAATCTGCTTAAGTGGTAAGCCTCGCTGTGATGAATTCCAGCCTGAACAGCTCAGGTAAGGCGCTTCCTGAAAGGCCTATGCTGTGAGCCGGCTGGGCAACGAGAAATCAAGGATTATTCTCCTAGAAATCAGCACTGTGAGCTAAAAGCCCAGGCTGTTCCATCGTGTGGATAATCCGTAAAACCTGTGGCGGTTGGAACTCAATTCCTGCCGCCATTGCGTTTAAGATGGGGTAAATTTTGCGCTGGGGTGGGCACCGGGCTGTGCAACTCAATCAAGTCATCATTGTACATAAGGCCGGGAATCGCCTCAGCCAACAGTGGGCCGAAAAGTGTGCCCACGAACTAGAAGCCTTGGGTAGCAAGGTGTTACGGGGGCCTAGCGGCCCCAAGGACAACCCCTACCCAGTCTTTCTGGCCTCCGTGAGCCAGCCCATTGATCTGGCCATTGTGTTTGGGGGAGACGGCACCGCCCTTACCGCCGCCCGCAATTTGGCCGCCGAAAATATCCCGATTTTAGCCGTCAACATTGGCGGTCATCTGGGCTTTTTAACCGAGACCTCCGAACAAATGGACAACACCGAAGCTGTCTGGCAGCGGCTGCTGGAGGATCGGTTTGCGGTACAGCGACGCATGATGCTGCAAGCCCAAATTTTCCAGGGCAACCGCACGAATCTGGAGCCTATGAGCGATCGCTTCTTGGCCCTGAACGAAATGGCCATCAAACCAGCCTCCCCTGACCGCATGATCACCTCCATCCTAGAGATGGAAATTGATGGCGAAGTGGTCGATCAATACCAGGGCGATGGCCTACTCATTAGTACCCCCACCGGATCCACGGGCTACACCGTTGCAGCGGGTGGCCCCATCATTCACCCTGGGATGGATGCCTTAGTGGTGACACCCATCTGTCCGCTCAGCCTATCGAGCCGCCCCATCGTTCTTCCCCCCGGTTCCGTCGTTAGCGTTTGGCCCTTAGCCGACCCCGATCTCAGCACAAAACTGTGGACAGACGGGGTATTAGGGACTGCGATCTGGCCAGGACAGCGGGTGGATGTACGCATGGCTAGCGCCATGGCTCAGTTCATCATTTTGCGCCAGGATTATTCCTACTACGGCACTCTGCGCAACAAACTCAACTGGGCGGGCACGCGCATTAGTTTTTCCAACAATCACCGCAATTAAAACTCGTCGTTGCTGTAGCCCATGGGGGCTTCATTGTCACGGCGAGAACCGAGTAAATCCATCCGATCTACTTTAATGATTGGCTTAGAGCGGTTGGCCCCCGTAGCTCGATCCTGCCAATAGTCTAGTTTCAGGGATCCCGTTACCCCAATGAGGCTACCCTTACGAACATAGTTGGCGGCCACCTCAGCCGTTTTACCCCACAGTTCGAGGTTGAACCAATCAGGCTGTTCGTCTCGGCTGGAGCGTCGCCGAACAGCTAGGGTTAGATTACATTTCACACTGCCCGATTCAAAGTATTTCACGTCTGGATCACCTCCAACCCGGCCCACCAGCGTCACCACATTTACGCTCATTGCACTATCACCAACAGCGGCAACCCGCATTGTAGGCCAAAGTTTCGGTGCTGTCAGGTCTCTGGGAGATCCCTAGGGAGAGGATGGCTGTGGATCAGATCAGGGGAGACCGTCTCTGATGTTTCTGGAGGTTGAACCATGGGGCTGATGAGGGGACTGAGCCTAGGCTTAGGGGCCAGCAACCCACTTTTTCTCCGAGTAATAACAATCCCTTGACTAGACGGGTTGATACGAAACGTAATAGAATCCACAACGGATCTGAGTTGGTTCGTTGTTTTATCTAGCTTGGGGACAGATTGCCTGTGGCTATCTTCGACAGATTTTCGCGTGATATGGGTATTGACCTTGGTACGGCCAACACCCTGGTTTATGTATCCGGCAAAGGGGTCGTCCTCCAAGAGCCCTCTGTGGTGGCCATTGACCAAGCTGAAAAGAAGCCGCTAGCCGTGGGCGAAGAAGCCAAGCGGATGCTAGGGCGTACTCCTGGCAATGTGATCGCATTGCGTCCCCTGCGGGATGGCGTCATCGCCGACTTTGATACTGCTGAGATCATGCTCAAGCACTTCATCCGTCAGGTGCATGAGGGACGGACGCTGGTGTCTCCTCGCATTGTTATTGGCATTCCCAGCGGCGTCACGGGGGTAGAGCGCCGGGCGGTGATGGATGCGGCACAGCAGGCAGGTGCTCGTACGGTGTACCTCATTGATGAACCCGTAGCGGCAGCGATTGGGGCAGGGCTGCCCGTGGCTGAACCCACCGGAAACATGATTGTGGACATCGGCGGTGGCACCACGGAAGTCGCTGTCCTCAGCTTGCAGGGCACGGTGCTGAGCGAATCGGTGCGCGTGGCTGGGGATGAACTCAGCGAATCGATCTCCAGCTACATGAAAAAGGTGCACAACCTAGTGGTGGGGGAACGCACCGCCGAGGAAATCAAGATCAACATTGGTTCTGCCTACCCCAGCCCCAACGACAACGAGATCGCCATGGATGTGCGAGGGCTGCACCTGCTGTCGGGTCTACCCCGCACCGTCACGGTTAAGAGTGCGGAAATTCGCGAAAGCATGGCCGAGCCCCTTTCTGTGATTATCGAAGCCGTGAAGCGCACCCTAGAGCGCACCCCCCCTGAATTGGCGGCGGATATTATTGACCGAGGCATCATGCTGGCAGGTGGTGGTGCCCTGCTGAAGGGGCTAGACACCCTGATCAGCCATGAAACCGGCATTGTAGTGCATGTCGCTGCCGACCCCCTGAGCTGTGTGGTACTCGGAACCGGGCGCGTGCTCGAAAACTTCAGCCAGATGGGACGGGTCTTTAGCGGGCGTTCTAGCCTGTAAACGACTGCCCTGCTCTATTCACCCAGAACCCTATGTTTGCCCTACGCCGCTGGTGGACTCGCCATGCCCTCAAGGCCGGGATTATCACCCTAGCCCTTTCTTCGGCCTGGTTCATGCGGGCTACGGAAGGTGCTGCCCTCTACGAAGCCTACCACTGGCTAACTCGGCCTTTACAGTCAGGCCTGAATTACGAACAGGAGCTTGAGAATAGCTATATTCTTGAGCTGCAACAGCGCATTGTGGAGCTTGAAAGCCAAAATCGCGCCCTGCGAGAATTGGAGAACTACGAGGCAACCCTGACCGAACCGGGAATTCGAGCCGCCGTCATTGGCCGCGCCGCTGATCACTGGTGGCAACACTTGATTTTGAACCGAGGCAGCCGCCAGGGCATTGCTCCCGGTTATATCGTGACCGGGCCAGGGGGTATTGTCGGTCGGGTAGTGGCGGTTTCCCCTAGCACCTCCAAGGTGTTGCTCATTAGCGATCCAACCAGTCGAGTGGGGGCTAAGGTCAGCCGTAGCCGAGTGATGGGGGTGGTGCGGGGGCAATCTAACAACCGCGTGGTGATGGAGTTCTTTGAGAAAAACCCTGATGTGAAGGCTGGGGACGTGGTTGTGACCTCCTCCTACAGCCGTCTATTCCCGAGGGATGTGCCCATTGGTCGGGTGGAGTCCATTGACCTGACGAAAAGTCCGGCTCCGGAGGCCACGATTCAGCTTTCTTCTCCCCTGTCGATTCTGGAGTGGGCTGTTATTCAACCCTTCGAGCCTCTAGAGTCCGTTGATGAGCCGACTATTCCCAACCTAGAGGAAACCCCTGGGGGAACCCCATGACGCCCTTGATTGGCCGCCGTAAGCGCCCCTTCTACCAACAAGACTGGTTCCTGAATGCGGTGGTGACCGTGGCGTCGGTGCTGGTTTGCCTACTGCTGTTGCCCGGTCGGATTCCAGGGATTGAACTGCTAGGGGTGGCTCCCCACTGGCTGCTGATTTGGGTGGTGGCCTGGAGCGTCAAGCGCACGGCTTGGCAGGGGGCGATGGCGGGTCTGGTGTTGGGCTTGCTCCAGGATGCCATGACGGCTCCCCATCCAACCCACACCCTCAGCCTAATTGTGGTTGGTGTCCTCACCGCTCGCCTTCAAAAACAGCGATACCTTCAGGAAGATATCGTGTCCATTGCGCTGATCGTCTTTGCCATGGCGGTCATTGCCGAGACGGTGTTGGCGTTACAAATTAGCTTTAACCAACTGGTCTCTACGGATTCCCTCTATCCATCCTTACCCAAAATTTGGCTGTACCATCAGCGCATCGCCCTTAGTTCAGCCATCCTGAGCAGCCTATGGGCCCCCGCTCTGTACTATCCGCTGAACCGCTGGTGGGATAAATACGCTAGCGGCTACTCCTCGGAGCCTTAGGCCATCCAAGCCAAGGACTAGAAGTCCTTGACTCAAAGCCAAAATCCTCTAAAGAGGATTGGAAGGGAGGGC
>CAZWNR010000251.1:0-6255 GCA_964635665.1 uncultured bacterium
GCCAGGGCGGCCTGTGTCCCCAAACCGCCCACCATCCCCACGCCCAGGACAACCTTCACCCAGCGAGACAACCGCCTTTGTGAAAGGGGTGAAGGAACGAGTGAAAAGGAGGCTTGCGCTCCCTGGCCCTGCTTGCCCATAGATAACCGTCCTGGCTTGATGGATGAGTTGGGATATTCCCCTGGGCAAACTCTATCGCAAAGGCACCGCCAGCGTCAGGAAATCCGCCCCCCTCCTTAAGATTTGCCAAGATTTGCCACGGTGGGCCAAATCCTGATGCCTGCCCCCTGGTTCAAACAGGCGAGGCCAGGAGACCTCGCCCCTAGGATTGGCCGGGTTGGGAACGGGGATCGGGCTAGGCCACCAGTTCCCCGGTTTCTTGCAGCACATGCAGGCGGTGGTAGATGCCGCCGTGGGCCAGCAGTTCGGCATGGGTGCCCACCTCGGCAATGCGGCCCGCCTCTAGCACCACAATTTTGTCGGCCTCCCGCACGGTGCTGAGACGGTGGGCGATGATCAGGGTGGTGCGGGTGCCCAGGATAGACCCCATGGCAAGCTGGATGGATCGCTCGGATTCGTAGTCGAGGCTGGAGGTGGCTTCGTCGAACACCAGCACATCGGGGTTCACCAGCAGGGCGCGGGCAATGCCAAGGCGCTGCCGTTGCCCCCCCGAAAGCCGCACCCCCCGTTCGCCCACCACGGTGGCATAGCCCTGGGGCAGGCGGTGGATGAACTCGTCTACGCGGGCGATGCGGCAGGCTTCGTAGACCTCCGCTAGGGTGGCGCTGGGGTTGCCGTAGGTGAGGTTATCCAGCAGGGTGCCGTTGAACACATCCACCTCCTGGTGCACAATGGCCAGCCGCCGCCGATAGCCCGTTACATCCAGCCGCCGTAGATCTTCGCCATCGATGAGAATCTGGCCACTGTGGGGATCGAAATAGCGGAACAGCAGCTTCACCAGGGTGCTTTTGCCGGAGCCCGACCGCCCCACTAGGGCCACGGTTTGCCGAGGTTCGATCAGCAGGTTGATGTCCTGGAGGACGGGTTTGTCGTCGTAGCCGAAGTTCACCCCTTGGAAATGCACCTTGCCCGTGAACTGGTAGGCGGGAATCTGGTCGGGGTCATCGACGAGGTTGACCGCGTCGGTGCCCACGGGTTCGGCCATAAATTCGTGGAACCGCACCATGGAGGCATAGCGACGGGCGAAGATCTCCGCCAGGTTGCTGATCGGCTCTAGTTCCGAGTAGGCCATGCTAGACACCGTCAGGGTGGTGATGAAGTAGCCCAGGGACATACGCCCTTGCAGGGTAGACCAGAGGGTGAGGCCCAGGATGCCAAACACACAGCTTTGAATCACCAAATCCTGCCAGGTGTTGAGGATGACGTAGCCCCGGTGGATCACCCGATCCACCACCGTAAACTCGCGCTCTAGGCGCTGGCTTTGGCGGCGCAGTTCCTCGGCCTCGGCGGCAAAGGCTTTGACGGTTTTGATGTTGGTGATGATTTCTGAGGTGCGGCTTTCGGTATTTTCCATGTACCGATCCAGCACCTGCTCCTTTTTATTAAGGCGCACCAAGTCCTTCAGACTGAAGCCCAGGATGAGAATGAAGGACACCAAAAATACCAGGGCAATGGGCCAGTTGATCCAGGCAATCAGCAACACAATGCCCAGAATGCGCACCAGTTTGGGAATCAACTGTCCGGCAATTTCGGGGTAGGTCCAGGTGTGGTTGGCCAAGCCACGGGCCACCCGCCCGGCAATGCGGCCTGGATTGTGCTCGTCGTAAAAGCCGAGGGGCAGGGTCAGCAGCTTGCGAATCACCGCCTGGGAATGGTCGCGGCGGGTGCGCAGGGCAATGTCCCAGTGGAACCACACCCCCAGCCAGGGCTGAATGGGTGCCCGCACCACCGTGGCACAAAAAATCACCGTTAGCAGCACCCCCAGGGTGAGGGCCGGGGTAACGGGCCGCCCTAATCCCGCCGCGATCCCTGCCACCCAGCGCTGGCTGAGGGGATCGACGGACTGGGTAGACAGCAGATTGAGAATTTGCCCGGTGGCGTAGGGCACTAGCAGGTCAATCAACTGAAAGATGCTGCTGGCCACAATACTCAACACCGCCGCCCACCGATAGCGATGGTAGTAACGAATCACCTGTTTCAGGGTAGCCATGGGAAAAAACGGGAGACTACTTTTGTAGTATACATACTACAAGCAGATAGATCGACCCGATTGAGGGCGATATGCTGCCTAAATGGCCCAGCTTCCAATTGCATAGATATGTGACTAGGGCGTTGTCTGCCTGGGGGTCGGGGGAAACTTGAAGATAGACGAGTGGATCGGTTGCAGCTGATGGCGTATTGGAATTGACCTAGGCTGAGGATAGGCTACGGAGATTGATGCTAGGGTTTACTCCGATTGTCTAGCCTTATTGAGCAAAGGATTCCATCCCCTGCACCGACCTTCGTCAGTCCGTGAACCTGAAAATCAATGTGCGTTTAAGCACTGTCACCCACGCATGGGCTGCCCTGGGGACAACCCTGTGTTGCAAAAGGAGTATTGGCGAATGGCGAACACCGAACACTTGAATATTTTGGATAAGGGGGTTGAGGCTTGGAATATTTGGCGAGTACAAAATCCCGATATCCGCCCCGACTTCCAAGGAGCCGACTTGGCTAAGCGCCACCTGCCCGGCATTGACTTTCGCCATGCCAACTTTTACGAAGCCAACCTGCGGGAAAGTGTTTTCACCAACGCCAATTTCGAATCCTCCACCCTCTACCGCTGCGACCTCTGTATGGCTGATCTCACCGGGGCCAACCTCAGCATGGTGGACTTTTACAAAACCAACCTCTACACCGCCAACCTGACCGATGCCAACCTGCGCTACTCCCACTTCTACAAGGCAGACATGCAGGAAACCCTGATGACGTCGGCGGATTTGGGGGAATCTAACTTCTACGAGGTAGATATGCGGGAGGCAATTATGCACTCTGCCAACCTGGTGAGAACCACCTTCTACTATTCCAATCTCTGCAATGCCGATCTCTCCAGGGCCAACCTCAGCAGCGCCAGCCTGATGGGGGCCAACATGTCTAGGGCCAACATGCGACGAGCCAGTTGTGTGGGCACCAACCTGTTCCGGGCCACCCTCCAGGGCACCGACCTCAGCGAGGCTGACCTGCGGGAAGCGGTGCTGCGTCTAGCCGATCTCAGCCATGCCTCCCTCGAAAATGCCAACCTGTTCCGGGCCAATCTCTCGGAGGCCTGCCTCGACTTTGCCCAGCTCGCGGGAGCCAACTTCAAGAAAACCAATCTGTGGCACGTCAACCTCGGCCAGCTCATTCTCACCCACCCCGCCCACGACCGGGATGCCATTACCTTCGATGCCAGCACCCTCAACTAACCCTGGGGATCGTCGGACGGGTGGTCCATAACACCCGATTCTCTCTACCCTGCTTCTCCGGGGTAAAGAACGGCAGACCAACCACGTAGGATTTAGACTTCAGCCCCTAGCCGCATGGGTTTTGGCCATGGATGATGCATTGACTTTGAGACAAATTAGCCACCTGATTGCCACCCATTCCGGGATTCAGGTGCGCGATCAAGACTACAAAACCCTGTCTGAAAAACTGTGGCGGCGAACCAAAGCCCTAGGCCTATCGTCCCTTCAGGCTTACCATCAGCGACTGCTCCAGGAGCTTGGCACTGCGTCGCCCTCAACCCTGACGGGCCAAGGGGATGGATCTTCGTCGGAGTGGCAAGAGCTATACGCCATTTTAACCATTAACGAAAGCTACTTTTTTCGAGATAAAAATCAGTATCGACTGCTGCAAGACAAGCTGTTGCCAGAGATTATCCAACGGAAGCGCCTAGAGGCTGAGGCCCAGGCAACTCAGCCCCGGCTGCGGATTTGGAGCGCAGGCTGTTCCACCGGGGAAGAACTCTATTCCATCGCCATTGTTTTGGATGAACTCGCCTTGCCCTGGCACCAGTGGGATGTGACGTTAATTGGCACCGACATTAGCAAAACCGCCCTTGATAATGCCCGCAAAGGGCTCTATGGAAATTGGTCATTTCGGCAGGTACCCGTCAATATTCAGAAAAACTATTTCCATCCTCACCACCAGCTCTTTAAAATTAGCGATAGCCTTCGGCAGCGAGTAATCTTTCAGTATGGAAATCTGCTCCAGGATCCCTTCCCAAACCAGGCTAGTCGTCTGTATGAGATAGATTTAATCCTCTGCCGCAACGTGTTTATCTACCTAGACGAACGGGCGATTAGCCAAATTATCCATAAGTTTCACCAGGCTCTAGTGCCCAACGGCTATTTAATGACGGGCCACACCGAACTCTATGCCCAAGACACCACCCAGTTCTATCTGATCAACTTTCCAGAATCCATCGTGTATCAAAAGCAGGTTTATCCTCCATCGGCCACCATTCTCCCCAGGCCCTCCAGTCTGCCCCCCTCCTCCTCTCTACCATCCGTATCATCTGTCCGATCAAGGGTGTCTTCCGTCCCTCGTGTCCCCCGTTCTAGAGGACGTTCTGCACCGACTGCGCCCGCTGCAAAATCCGCCAGCAAACTTCCCCCTCGCCCCTGGAATCCGATCAGCCCAGACCTCCACCAAGGCCTGAATCAAAGCCCAGATTCCACCCTAGAAACAGCCCTAAAAGAAGCGGAAGCCCTCCTAAAGCAGGAAGCCTACGCCAGTGCCGTTGAACGAGCCGAGAAAATTTTTAGGGCCTATCCCCACTGCGAAGGGGCCTACCGGATTGCTGCCCATGCCTACGCCAATATGGGCAGCTACGAACAGGCCAAACAGCTCTGTCAACAGGCCCTTCAGCGGCAACCCTTGAATGTAGAAATCTACTACCTATTGGCCCAAATTGCCGAGGATCAAAACGAACTAGAAACTACCAAGGACTATCTTAGAAAAATCATTTATCTCGACCATAGCTTTGTCAAAGCCTACTTGGATCTTGCGATTATCTATGAACGAGAAAGACAACCTGAAAAGACTCAAAAAATGCGCAGCCATGCCCTAGAGCTTTTGACAAAACTACCCCCAGACATGGTGTTAGATACTCACAGCGGCACCACCGCTGGCCAGTGGAGGGCTCATTTGCAAAAACAGCAACCCAACCGTGCCCCCTAGTTTCCTAAGGCCATAACGGATCTGACAACCAATTGTGCCTGAGGAAACCCGCTTTAAATGTCCTCTAGGTAGGTGACCAAGACCTTATCGACCCTGGGGCCATCCATATCTACTACCTCAAACCGCAGGTTGCCCCATTCAAAATATTCGCCCGATCGGGGAATGTGGCTGAGGCAATGCACCACAAAGCCACCCAGGGTATGGAAATGTCCATCCGCCTCACCTGGCAGTGTTTTTTGCTGAACGAGGGCTTTGAGTTCATGGATATCCAACGAGCCATCGATCAGCCAAGAGCCATCCTCCCGCTGAATAATCAGGGGTTCTGTCTGGTCTTCTAGGGAGGGCAAGTCCCCCACAATGGCGGCCATCAGGTCATTCAGGGTAACTAAGCCCTCTAAGCCACCATACTCATCGGTGACGAGGGCAATGTGAATTCCGGTTTGCTTGAATTGGTCGATGATCGTGAGGGCGCGAGCGTTTTCTGACACATACAGCGGCGGCTGGGCCATGGCGGCTAGATCGATGGGCTGGCCCGACAGTTGAGCCGCCAGTAGAGCACTGCCCCGAATCACGCCGATGCAGTCGTCTAAGCTGCCCTGCCCCACCGGAAAGCGAGAGTGATAGCTGTCCATCACGGCCTGGAGGTTTTCCTCCAGAGAGGCTTCGGTATCCAGCCAGGTAATTTCGGTGCGGGGGGTCATGATGGCCTGGATGGGGCGATCTCCCAGGCGAAACACCCGTTCCACCATTTCGTGCTCGGCCTCCTCAAACATCCCCGATTCAGCGCCCTGGCGAATCAGCACCTTAATTTCTTCTTCGGTGATGCCGGGTTCGTGGTTGGTGCTAATACCCAGTAGCCGAATCAGGGCATCGGTGGAAACCCCCAGGATATGCACCAGGGGAGCCGTGATGCGAGACAGAAACCGCATGGGCGGGGCCACCGCACAGGCGAGTTTTTCCGGGGCATTGAGGGCAATGCGCTTGGGCAGCAGTTCGCCAATCACCAGGGAGAGGTAGGTAATGGTGGCCACAATCAGGGTGACGCTGAGACCTTCGCTGTAGCGCTGGTCAGAGCGTCAAGAGGAATTGTGGCGC
>CAZWNR010000252.1:0-6225 GCA_964635665.1 uncultured bacterium
CTGTTGCCCTTGGGGCTAGCCTCAGACGGCTTAACCCTGCTATCTCCCAATATTCTGGCCCTGGGCTTGGGGGTGGCGGTGCTGGCCTCGGCGGTGCCCTACTCGTTGGAAATGGCGGCCCTACGTCGGCTGCCGGTGAATGTGTTTGGGGTGCTGCTCAGCCTAGAGCCCGCCATTGCCTCCATGATTAGCTTTATCATCCTCGGCGAAACCCTGACGCTGCAAATGATGGTGGCCATTGGCCTGGTGATGGTGGCCGCCGCCGGGGTGTCTTTCTTTCAACCTAAGCTGCCCCTGGAAACCCCTTCCTAGCCGGGGATAACCGCCCTCACCCCTGCTCTGGGGGCTACTGTGTACACACAAGTCCTTGACGTAGACGCTACACGGAATCGATCCCCCCTTTTTAAGGGGGATTTAGGGGGATCTCCAAGGACTTGCGGCATAAAAACAAGCTGGGTATAAGCGGTAGCCCTCAAGGAGAGGGGTTCTGAGGCCGGATTCCCTAAGGAGAAGGGTAGGGGATAGGGGCTTTAGGGAATCCGTGATCGACGGATCCTGTCAAGATTCAAGAACCTGGGGATCGGCAGGAGCGGACAGATCCGTTACAGTGACTAAACAGTTGTCCTTCATTTAGGGCCGCCCTGGATTAGCCATTACGGCTCTTTACCCCTCACCGCAATCTTTCCCCTATGAAAAAAGTCTTTGTCCTCGACACCAACGTATTGCTGCACGATCCGATGGCAATGTTTAGGTTTGAGGATAACGATGTCATTTTACCGATCACCATCATCGAAGAGCTGGATCGGTTCAAAAAGGGTACCGTAGACACCGCCCGCAACGCCCGTCATGTGTCGCGCACCTTAGATGATCTGCGCCGCCAGGGATCCTTGGTGGAGGGTATTCCCCTGGATCATGGCGGTCATTTGAAGGTTGCCCTGTGCCACCGCGAAACCCTGCTGCAACTGCCCCCCGAACTAGAGGGCGACAAGGGCGACAACGCTATTCTGGCCGTGGCCATGGAGTATCGCCACCACCGCGACCTGCCCGTGGTGCTGGTCAGCAAAGACACCAACCTGCGCATTAAAGCCGACGCCCTGGGCCTAGTCGCGGATGACTACGAAACCGACAAGGTAGACATCGACGACCTCTATACCGGCACCGCCGAGGTGATGGTGTCTGGGGAAACCATGGGGAAATTATTCAGCGATGGCCACCTGCGGCTGGAGGAATCCCTCTGCCCCAACCAGGCCGTTACCCTGGTGGATGAGTTCAATCCGGGCCACACCGCCCTCGGCTTTGTGCAGGGAGACAGCGGCAAGGTCATCCCCCTCGCCAAGCTGCCCCATTCCGGCGTATCGCGGGTGCAGCCCCGCAACCGAGAACAGCGCTTTGCCTTCGAGCTGCTGCTGCAAGATTCCATTTCCCTGGTCACCCTGGTGGGTCGGGCGGGCACAGGCAAAACCCTGCTGGCCATTGCGGCTGGGGTGCAGAAGGTAGCCGATGAACGGCTCTACTCGCGGCTGTTGATCGCCCGCCCCATTGTGCCCATGGGCCGCGACCTAGGCTATCTGCCCGGCGACATCACCGAAAAACTCAACCCCTGGATGCAGCCCCTCTACGACAACTTTGACCTGATCTTTGGCACCCAAGACAGCCGGGGTAAGCCCGAACACTGGCGGCGCGGCCACGAGGAAATGATCAGCCAGGGGTTGCTGCAAATCGAACCGCTCACCTTCATTCGGGGCCGATCCATTCCCAAACAGTTTTTGATTGTGGATGAAGCCCAAAACCTCACCCCCCACGAAGTGAAGACCATCCTCACCCGCGCCGGAGAGGGCACTAAAATTGTCCTCACGGGCGACCCCGACCAGATCGACAACCCCTACGTCGATGCCGCCAGCAACGGCCTCACCTACGTGGTAGAACGGTTCAAAAACGAGCCCATCGCCGGACACATCACCCTCACTAAGGGCGAACGGTCTGATCTAGCCGAACGATCCGCCATGCTGCTCTAGATCATCGCTACCCGATAGAGAGATCCCAGGGTTCTTGGCCCAGACAAGAAGATCCCAGGGTTCTGCCTGGATACATGGATCAGATCGTCGCCCATAGCCCAAGAACCCTGGGATTTGTCCCTGAGGATCCGTCGCCACTGTTCCGAGGGCGTTAATGTATCGAAACGTTACGGGATCGGAAATTTTTCTCATGCGTTCCGTCGGCCCTAAAATGCCCTAACCCCTTGTTAGACAGGCATTTTAGTCGATCCATCCCGGTTCTCCAGCTGTCAGAAATCTCGGCTAGATCATGGCCAGATAACTTTCCCTGACGCCCCCAACTGGTTACACTATCAGAGATAAAAGAGTCATCCCCAGTCATTAATTAACTATGTCTGTCGTTAGCCAAGTCATTTTGAACGCCGATGATGAGCTGCGCTACCCGACTAGCGGTGAGCTAAAGGCCATCGAAGACTTTTTGAAAACGGGTGAGCAGCGGATGCGTATCGCCAGCACCCTGTCTGAGAACGAGAAAAAAATTGTTGACCAAGCCAGCCGCGAACTGTGGCGGCGGCGGCCCGATTTCATCGCCCCCGGTGGCAATGCCTTTGGCCAAAAGCAGCGTGCCCTGTGCCTGCGCGACTACGGCTGGTATCTGCGGCTGATCACCTACGGGGTGATCGCAGGCGATAAGGCTCCCATCGAAAGCATTGGCCTGATTGGCGTGCGCGAAATGTACAACGCCCTGGATGTGCCTGTTCCTGGTATGGCCGAAGCCGTGCGCTGTCTCAAGGAAGCCTCCCTCAGCCTGCTGTCCGATGAAGACGCAGCTGAAGCGGCTCCCTACTTTGACTACATCATCCAGGCCATGTCCTAGGGGGATGGCCTCCGGCTAGGGACTCGGGCGATTGCCCGCTCCCCCCTAATCCTTCGGCCCTTGGGTTAGCCATGCAGATTGACGGGGTATAGCCTAGCTATACCTTTTTTTGTGGGCCAATGATGCGGGGTGGACGGTATAGTGCGGATTTCACTGGAATGAGGTGCACCGTGAAGATCTCCCCCCATCCCCCTTATTAAGGGGGGTGTAAGGTCAATCTGCTACCGATAGAATCTGGGGGGATCATCGCAATCTACTTCACCCAAGGGAAATTCGCGAAGTGCGTCCTACATCACCGCTTCCGCAGGCAAAAACGATCGGCAGGCCATCACCGGAGAAGCATCTATGCCACGCAAAGGGCAGCGATCCCGGTGGCAAAGGCGGCAGTTGGCCGCTAGGGGACGCTGGATTCCCCGCTGATTGCCAAGGCTCACGTTTTGGCGAATGTAGCCCTCAATTTCGAGTTCCGTGAGATCGGTGGCCACGAGCAGGGCTTGGGGGCTACTCAGTTCTCGGCGGGCGCGGTTAATGCGGGTGAGATTTTCGCCAAAGCTGAGCCCAGCCTGGTGCACTATCACGGGCAAAGGCTGGGGCTGGCTGCGAAAGCCGTGGGGGCGTTCCTGGGCATAGTCATCTTTGAATTGGAGGGTGAAGGTGCCATCGGCAAAGCAGCGGCTGCGAATATGGCGCTGAAAGGGCACGGGCAAGAAGCCTTCGGAACCGAGGGCGTACCACCAGGAATGGTGCCAGGCCTGGGAGGGTAACTGAAGGATGTGGCGAATTTGATCGGAGTCAAAGCCCGCCCTAGCCAGGAGATCCATCGCCTCAGTGGGGGAGACATTTTCGGCTAGGGTGGTGAGGTCGGAGTGGCAGTGGGTGACGGACTGGTACTCCGTGTGGGTCTGAAACTCCGGTAAAGGCGGCACCTCTGGCCCAGATCCCGCCAGGACGCAGTGAATATGCTCAAAGGTAAGCACACCATCAATGCTGTACTGGGGATGCTGTTGCAGCGGCACCCCCACCTGAATCGAGACGGCTCCAATTTCGTGGGGATGGGCAATGGTGGGCAGACTATCGGTCAACAGCGACCGCAAATAGGCTTCATCAGCCACCGCCAGGGCAAGCTGAGCCGTTTGATCGACTGAGGCAGACCCCTGCCCCCGCTGCCGAAACGGGGTAAGCGAAGACTTGACCATAGCAAGACCACCCGCCGAAGATGACTGGTGTTCCTGTTCTATCAGCAAGTTCTCCCGAACGAAACCCCCTGCCCAGAAACGTTGCACAGGTTATTAGGTCGCAACGAATCCGACATGCTTCGTTACGCTTTACGGAGTCCCTCGGAACGCGCCTAGCCATCTTCAAGCCATAGTTTCCACGGCAGAATGGCCTTTCATTTGGGTATCCTAGGCCTATAGGATCCCAGTAACACTGGCCTAGGGATAGTTCACCAGCCACCTTTGGCCTCAGCAAACCTACGGTTGTCACTTAACCCTAAGCTTATTCCGGATGTTACTGCGGCACTAACGTAAGTGTACTTACGGCCTATCAAACTTCAACACCACCGATGACTTCAGGCTTAGCCCTGAATCCTATCTAGCCCGTTTATCTTCCCTTCTGCGTTTCTGATTGATGTTGATTGATTCGATTAGGAGGTGACTCAATGCGCGTTTATCTTGGCTCTGCGCTACAACAGCTCATTTCTGCGGCCACGCTTTGTTTAGCCCTTGGTGTCTTTGGCTGGGTCGCCTGGACGGCCATCAATACCTGGACAAGCGACCCTACCCTAGAGAACATTCAAGAGATTCGTGAGGGGATGTAGTACTAGGCATTCCAGGGAAAGGCCTAGCTATCTATCGTCCCCGATCCGCCATCCACCAGCCCCGTTGTGGGCAGAGAATCGGGGTAGCCCGTCCTGAAATGGTCGCAACCTTGTTTCGCTGTCGGGGGCAAGTCTTCTGCCCCTTGGATGGGTTTGGGTGCGAGCAAGTTTTGTGGGTCAACCAGGGTTAAGAGAGCGCAATCTTCTGGACGTTGTCTCAGGTATTCAACATACTGGGAGTGAGGCTTCTGCCTCACCATGGATCTTGCGATGGAACACGCCATGGCAAGGCTTTCATGCGTTAATCATGCTCTGGCGGTAATGGGTATGGAAAGCAAGGCTCAGCGTCCACAAATTCGCTACGATCCAGCGGCAGCAATCGATCCCGTCATCCGAGAATTACACCCCGAATTAGCACAGGCGGCCTATATTATCGTCGATAGGCCTAGGGATAAGGTCATTGTACTTTCCCTTGGAGAAGCGCTTATTCTCGACGAGTACCAATTAAAAATAATCTTGATAGCGGTGGGTGAAGATGAGTCGAGTGGCCAGCTCTATGTCGATCTAGACATCAATTTCTCAGGACGTGACACCTACTTTGGAACTCGCCAAACTCCGAATGGGGCTTGCCATATCTGTAATCCTAGAAATTACTCCGCATCAGACTATGTCGATTTATTGCCCCACGCCGAACGCGTCTATCGAACCCATCGTTACTGCACAGGGGAAATTAACCGAGGGGTTTGGAATGATGGGCTAGCCATTATTGAGCTTTCAGGGGGCTATCGCAATTACATTGGGCGCAGCAGATTCTATGAACAATGTTTGTTAGATCGCTCCTTTGACACCTATTACGAGGAGCACTGCGATTTTGGTATTCTCCGGCTTTTAGCAGGGATCATTTACACCCTTCCAGCCTTCAACTTTTGCCTAGCAGTAGAGAATTCTCAGGTGAATATCACCATTGCTGACCGAGGGAATCAACAATATCAGCCCATTGATTACGAACCGCTTGTGCTCACCCCCGGACAAAGCCAAACCTCAGGTCGGGAAGATTAAACCGTAGGCCCATTAATCTTGAACGTAGGGAATACCTTCCACTAAAGCCCGTTCGGCCCGCATAAACTCGCGCCCTAGGTAGGCAGCATGGTCGAGGTAGCTGATGGGGCAGGGCTGATCTGGGTTCTCAAAAATGGCGATACACAGTTCCTTAGCAGTACGTCCGGCATACATTTGGGTGGGCACCCGCTCAACGGGGCCACGCACAGGGATCGGCTTGCCGGTGTCTGGATCGCAGGCTAGGCCCTTGTCGTTGATGGTATTGGTGAAATGCTTGGCGCAGATCAGGCCTTGGTCCGTATCTAGGTAGATTAAAAAATAGCCCTTTGGATCCAGTTCAATGTAACGCTTGGAAAGCTGATCATCCAGGGCCTGTAGGGCAATGGGGTCAACGGAGGGCACAGACACAGTGTTAGAACTCGACATGAAGAGGGACTAGGCTGAGGAAAGATAGGTTTTCTATTCTAGCCTGTCCC
>CAZWNR010000253.1:0-6222 GCA_964635665.1 uncultured bacterium
CAAGCCCCTCACCGTCAGCGAAGTGCCCGATTTTTTGACCAACCACACCTAAAATACTCACCCAAAGGACTTTCGGCCCTTGGCCCTAACTGAATCGAGATAGTGTTAGTATGGGCATGGTCAGTTTTCGGTAGATTACGCTTGTTTCATTTCATTTCGATTTCCGACACAGGTTCTTCTCCGTTTACTCGATACATTCGTTCAATCTGGAGAGAATCCTAATGTCTATTTATGTTGGTAATTTGTCCTACGATGTCACCCGTGAAGACCTAGAGCGCGTCTTCAACGAATACGGTGAAGTCAGCCGCGTCAGCCTTCCCATTGATCGCGAAACCGGTAAGCCCCGTGGTTTTGCCTTTGTGGACATGACCGCTGAAACCCAAGAAGACACCGTCATCGAAGCCCTCGATGGCGCGGAGTGGATGGGTCGCGAAATGCGGGTCAACAAAGCCCGTCCCCGCGATGACAACCGTGCCGCTAGTGGTGGCCGTTCTGGTGGTAATGGCCAGTATCGTCGCACCAGCTTCTAAATTCAGGCTTTCCCGACTAGGGAGTGGCTCCCTTAAGTAAGTTTCCTTGAGGGTACATTCCCTTAGTCATCGCCCTGATTCTCAAACCAAAGGCTCTGCGTCGCAGGGCCTTTTTTGCTGGGGATGCGCAAAATCCCAGGACGGCATAGCCGTAGCCAGTCTGGTTGAGACATTGCCCCTTGAAAGGTTAGAGGGTTTCAACACTGGACCGTTGTCTAAAGCTCCTAGCCCAAGGGACGATAGCGATAAGGCTCAAGGCCCGTTTTTCGTCGCTGCCCCCATGGCCTAACTAACCCCTGGGTTGCGAAACTGGGTTTCTATACCGATGTTCTAGCTATTCACGATGCTCCTACCCCACGAAGCCCTCTTTTCCCGGATTGCCGACCTGGTGCTGTGCCATTCCCCCAGCGGGGCCGAAGGGGAAATTAACCAGCGCCTCATGGCTCTGTTTTTCGAGCTAGGCGTAGATCATTGGCAGGACGAGGCCGATAACCTGATCGCCAAAATTCCAGGCCGCGACCCCAACCGGGCCATCGCCATCACCGCCCACAAGGACGAAATTGGCATGCTGGTAAAAACCATCTACGCCGATGGTCGCCTGTCTGTGCGGAAACTGGGGGGCGCGTTCCCCTGGGTCTACGGCGAGGGCGTGGTCGATGTGCTGGGGGATCAGGCCACCCTCAGCGGCATCCTCAGCTTTGGGTCGCGCCATGTCTCCCACGAATCGCCCCAGAAGGCTCAGCAGGAAACCCAACCCGTCACCTGGGCAACCGCCTGGATTGAAACCAAGCGCACCCCGGCAGAACTGGCGGAGGCAGGCATTCGGGCCGGAAGTCGTGTCGTGGTGGGCAAGCATCGCAAGGCTCCCTTCCGCATGGGCGACTACATCGCCAGCTACACCCTCGATAACAAGGCGTCTTTGGCTATTTTGCTCGACCTCGCGGTGCGGCTGAAGGAGCCTCCCGTCACCATCTATCTGGTGGCTTCCGCCAAGGAAGAAGTCGGTGCCCTGGGAGCGCTCTACTTCACCCAACGGCAGCGCCTCGAAGCCCTGATTGCCTTAGAGATTTGCCCCCTATCTCCGGAATACTCCATCCAGTCGGGCGATACCCCAGTGCTGCTGTCCCAGGATGGTTACGGCATCTACGACGAAGGACTTAACGGCGAACTGCGCCTCGCCGCCACCCGTTCCGGGGCCGCCATCCAGCAGGCGGTGATCAGCGGCTTTGGCAGCGATGCCTCCATTGCCATGAAATTTGGCCATGTGGCGCGGGCCGCTTGCCTAGGCTTCCCCACCCACAACACCCACGGCTACGAAATCGCCCACCTCGGTGCCATTGCCCACTGCACCGACATCCTAGAGCAATACTGTAACGACCTGTGACAGCGCCAAAGCCGGGGGTAAACCTTCCATAAAATGAAATTAGGCACAGGTAAAGTCCTGATTGCCTGACACATCGACCCTGTAGGTTGGGTACAGCGCAGCGACATCCAACCCTCGCCAGGGCTCTAGGGCTTGTTGGGTTCTGCTATCGCGTCACCCAACCTAGGAGATCTCAAGCCTTTTGGGCGTGATGTCAGTCAGGACGACATTGAGCGCCGATCCTTCCGGCCCCCCTCTCCTTCCTGGGAGAGGGGGTGGGGGTGAGGGTAAGTCTTGTGGTGGGCCGTGCCCACCCTACGGGCCAACCTGTGGCTAAGTAATGTTTCGTGAGGTCAAGCAATCCTATGGCGAAAACCGTTGCTGATGTGATGACGGCCAATCCGGTTTCGGTGAAGCCTGAGGCCAATCTAGAGGATGCCATCAAGCTCTTGGCCGAGCATCATATCGGTGGGCTGCCTGTTATTGACGATGGCGGCGCACTGGTGGGCATTTTGTCAGAATCTGACCTAATGTGGCAGGCCACGGGCATGGAGGTTCCGGCCTATGTGGTGCTGCTAGATAGCGTGATTTACCTGAAAAGCCCCAAAAAATACAACGAAGAACTGCACAAAGCCCTCGGCCAATCCGTCAAAGAGGTGATGACCGCCAAGGTGATTACCATCAGCCCCGACAAATCCATGCGAGAAGCGGCCCACCTAATGCACGACAAGCGCATTCGCCGCCTGCCCGTCGTCAACGACCAAGGCCAGGTGGTGGGCATCCTCACCCGTGGCGACATTGTGCGAGAAATGGCCAACACCGAAGACTAGCGGAATCATGGTCTGGGGGGTGGCTTAGCGATATGCTGAAGCTGGATCACTTCCACGCCTGAAGGCAGGCGGCTAAAGCCGCACGGCGCCATATCTCGCTTAAAAGACGTGGGCTTTACTTGCAGAACTGTAATGGCAGGGCTATGACCACCCGTTCGGCTAAATCTTCGACCGATACCACGACCCAACCCACAACCCGTAAGCTCTGGCTAGCGGCGGCCAAACCTCCCATGTATAGCGTCGCCATTATGCCCATTTTGGTGGGTAGCTTGGTGGCCTATGCCGAAACGGGGCAGTTGATCGCGCCCATCTTTGGGCTATTTTTGCTGTCGGCTATCCTCATCCTAGCCTGGGAAAACCTCAGCAACGATGTGTTCGACTCGGAAACGGGCATTGATGTGAACAAGGCCCACTCCGTGGTTAACCTTACCCGCAATAAGGGCCTCGTCTTTACCCTGGCCAATGGCTGTTTGGCTCTAGGCATTCTGGGCATCCTTGCCATTGCCCTTTATCAGCAAGACCCCACGGTGCTGGTGATTATCGCCCTCTGCTGCTTTCTGGGCTATTGCTACCAGGGGCCACCCTTTCGGCTGGGCTATCAGGGCCTAGGGGAAATTCTTTGCTTCTTTAGTTTTGGGCCGCTGGGAGTCGGTGCCGCCTACTATAGCCAAACCCAAAGCTGGTCTTGGGGTAGCCAAATGGCCGGAATTTTCGTCGGCCTCACCACCTCCCTAGTGCTATTTTGCTCCCACTTCCACCAGGTCGAAGACGACATTGCCGCCGGGAAACGCTCCCCCATTGTGCGCCTAGGCACTCAACGAGGGGCCCAGGTGGTACCGATGGTAGCGGGTTTGGCCTTGGCTACCGTAGCCGTAGCGATCCTGATAGGTTGGTTCCCGGTGTGGGCAGCCCTGGCTTTCCCCAGTGCCCTCTCTGCCTGGAAGTTGAGTCGTCATGTTCGTCGCCACCACCATCAGCCCCAAAAGGTAAGCAACGCCAAGTTTTATGCCATCGGCTTCCACTTTTGGAGCGGCGTTTTGCTCAGCCTAGGTTTTTTGCTCAGCACCCGATTCATCGCCTAGGCCATGCTGGGAGGGCGAGGAGACCTCGCCCCTATGGTTGGATTAGCAATGGGGCCTAGGATGCGAGTTAGGGGGGCCGTGTCCGGTGCGAGATCTTTTGTTAGTCAATCAACATCACACCAAGGCTAGGTTAGGCTGGCTTTATCAAACGCCTTTTATATCAAAATGTGGTGCTAGGGCAAGACGACTTTCTCGCCGGTTAATCCCCCTATTCTAAGGCTGATTAACCGGACTTGATATGAGAGGATCAATTAGAACTGCCCTGGGGTTGCCAGCCCAACCGCTGGGCCTGGGCCTGGGCCACCGCTGGAATATCTTCGGCGACAAAGTGCTGGTGTAGAATCTGCACGCTCAGCATGTGGTTAATCACCGCATCCAGCTGCACCCGTTCGGCGACGGGGGTGGTTTCGGTGCGGTGTTGCTGTAGGACGCCCTGCACCGCACCATAGTCGAGCAGTCCGGCATGACCCACCGCTTCCGGGCTGAGGTACTGGTCGGCGAGGGTCTGCATGGCCCGCTGTTTCACCTGGTCGGTGTGGGAGGGGGGAGCCATGAAGGCAAACTTTTGGCGTTTGTAGAGGGTTTCGGGTAGAAGATCCCGCATGGTTTCCCGCAGGATGTATTTATCTTGGTAGCCCCGCAGGCGCAGGTTGGGCGGCAGGGTAACGGCAAACTCCACTAGGGGATGATCCAAAAAGGCGGGGCGAGCCTCCATGGAATTGGCCATATCCACCCGGTCTCCGGCCCAGCCCAACACCTGGGATTCAAACTGGGTCTTAATCCACACGTATTGGGCTTTGTCGAGGGGGTGGCGATCCTGAATCTGGTCGGCCCGCAGGGTGGCGGCGATGGCGGCACCGGGGGCATAGTCTTTCAGGGGTTGACGGTAGTCGGGATGGAGCAGGGTTTCGGCATAGTGGGCCGACCCCAGCCAAGATTGCAGACAACTGGGGGTGAACCCCACGACCTCGGTCAGGGCGGCATCCTCTAGGGGCGTTTCGGCTAGCAGGTTGCCCTTAAACAGCTTGTTGCTTTCCGCTAGCCAAGCCTCTAGGTCGGCCCGCTCAGCCTCGCTGGCCTGGGCCATGCCGTGGCGAATCATATCTAGCCGTAGTTGGGGGTAGCCCGCAAACAGTTCGTCCGACCCCTCGCCGGTGACTACCACCTTGTAGCCCGCCCGATGCACATGCTCGCTCATCAGCAGCTTGGCCACGGTGAAGGTGTTGTAGATGCTGCGTTCGGTGTGCCAGAGGGTACGGGCAAAGTGGTCGTAGAGCTGGGTGCCATCCACCCGCAGAATGTCTTGGTCGGCCCCCACGGCGGCGGCCATTTCCTGGGCGATGGCGGTTTCGTCGTAGTCGCTATCGTCAAAGCCGATGGTGAAGGCTTTGACCGGGGCCTGCTGACAGGCGGCGGCAATGCCCAAAATCGAGCAGGAATCAATCCCCCCCGACAGGTAGCAGGCCACGGGCACGTCAGCCTCTAGGCGCAGTTGGATGGCCTCCACAAAGCGCTGGCGCAGTTCTTCGATACAGTCTTCGTCGCTGCGCTGGGGGCGGGTACCCATCAGCGGAAAGTTCAAATCCCAGTAGGCCTCGGTGCGTACCTCCAGTTTCCCCTGCTGCCGCTGCACGATCACCCGCTGCCCCGGTTCCACCGCATAGATGCCCTCAAAGGCGGTGGTGCCAGGAACCATGGTCTGCATCAACTGGTGATACAGCCCCGCCGCCGCAAACCGCGCCTTCACCGCTGGATGGGCCAGCACCACCTTAATCTCCGAGCCAAACACCAATCCCCCCGGCGTCAGGCACCAGTAGAGGGGCTTCACCCCAAACCGATCTCGCACCAGGCTCAGCCGATCCGCTTGTCGTTCGTAGACCGCAAAGGCAAACTCCCCCCGCAGGTGGGGCAGGGCACCCGCTAGGCCAAAGCGGTCGGTGAGGTGCAGCAGCAGTTCCGTGTCACTTTTGGTGCGAAAGCGGTAGCCCCGCGAGGTGAGGTCGGCCCGCAGGCGTTTGTAGTCGTAGAATTCGCCGTTGTGGGCAATCAAAAACTGGCCATCGGCGGATCGAAAGGGCTGCCGCCCCCGCTCTGGGTCTAGGTCAATAATCGACAGCCGCGCATGGGCAAAACCCACCCCCCGATCCGGCACGATGTCGTAGCCAAAGCCATCTGGGCCTCGGTGGTACTGAATCGCGGCCATCCCCACCAATATCTTGGGGTCTACGGGGTGGTTCGGGTCCGCATACATCACACCGCCAATCCCACACATCGGCCCGTTCCTCATCTCACGGCATCCCCAGCCAGTTAAACGTATCGTTAACCTGGGGATAACCATCTTAAAAAGAGATGGGGCGGCAATAGAGGTTCTTTAGAAAGGCTAAAGAGTTTTGGGGGCTGGTTATTGGGGGTTGGTT
>CAZWNR010000254.1:0-6185 GCA_964635665.1 uncultured bacterium
GCCAATCTCCAAGCCTCCGAGGCCCGCTTTGAGACCATCGCCAACCTCGTCCCTGATTTTCTATGGGAAAGCGAACCTGATGGCTTCAACACCTGGTGCAACCAACGCTGGCTAGACTACACCGGGCAAACCCTAGAGCAAGCCTTGGGCCGGGGCTGGTTAGAGGCCATTCATCCCGATGATCGCGCCAAATCTGTGCTTACGCAGCGAGAATCCGCCGAAAGGGGAGAACCCCGGCGAGAAGAACGCCGCATCCGTCGCCACGATGGCAAATACCGTTGGTTTGTCTCCAATATTTCCCCGATCAAAAATGCAGCAGGCGAGGTGATCAAGCTGTACGGTGCCGTCACCGACGTTCATGAAGAACGCATGGCGCTGGAGGCATCACAGGCATCGGCAGAAATTGACGCGTTCCGGGTGAGGCTGTCGGACGTGCTGCGATCCCTCACTAATCCGATCCACATTCAAGCCGAGGCCTGTTATTTACTGGGCGAACAGTTGGGCGTTGATCGCGTCTTCTACATCGCCTTCAATGAAGCGGCGGGGACATACCACATCTATCGAGAGTATGTGCAGGGCGATGCCCCTTCCCTGGTTGGGGAGTACCCGGTAGCCAACTATGGCTGGGACTTGCCCTACCTGCGCCGGGGCGAAACCATTGTGCTGGCCAATACCCAGGCCACCCCTATCATCTCCGAGGCGGAACAGGCTGGGCTAGGGGTGGCTCAACTGATTGGGGTTCTCGCCGTTCCTTTAATTAAAGATGGAGCCTTGGTGGGTGTCTTGGCGACCAGCACCGCTACCCCCCACGACTGGACAGCGACGGAGGTAGACCTAGTACGCGAAACCGCCGAGCGACTTTGGACAACGATGCAGCGGGCCGAAGCCGAAGCCGCCGTGAAGGATCTTTCCGAGCGTTTAGTCTTGGCGCTGCAAGCCGGGGCCATTGGCACCTGGGACTGGGATTGCGTCAATGAGGCAAACTGGGATGACCAGATGTACACTCTCTATGGTCTGCAAAACCATAGGGAACGGGCGGTGGTCTATCCCACCTGGCGCGATAGCCTACACCCCGACGACCGCGACCGGGTAGAGGCATTGCTGCAAGCGGCGTTGCGGGGCGAGGCCGAATACAACACTGAGTTTCGCATTTTGCGCCCCAACGGAGAACTGCGGTGGATTCAGTCCTTTGCCCAGGTGCAGATGGATCGCCACGGCAGCCCCAATCGAGTGGTGGGCATCAACCAAGACATCACCGAACGGAAAAACGCCGAAGCCGCACTCCTTAAACAAACCAACCGTCTTACCCTGGCCCTGCAAGCGGGTGCCTTTGGCGTGGGAGAGTGGGATTTTGTCAATCCTCCGGTTTGGGATGAGCAGGCGTGTGAAATCTACGATCTGCAAGGCCTAGGACAGCCTGCCAACTGCCAAGACTGGCATCATCTCCTTCATCCCGACGATGCCAGCCAGGTAGAGGCTACCCTAGCTCAGGCTCCAGAGGCCCAAGGGGTGCTCACCGCCGAATTTCGGATTGTGCGCCCCGATGGCCAACTGCGCTGGGTGCAAGCTTTTGCCCAAACGGAGTGCGACGCGGAGGGTAATCCCCTGCGGATGGTGAGCATTAACCAGGACATTACCGAGCGCAAACAGGCGGAGGCCGATCTCCAAGCCCAAACGAATCGACTATCGCTGTCGCTGGAGGCGGGAGCCTATGGCGTTTGGGAGTGGGATTTCGTCCATGAACCCATCTGGGATGACCGGATGTACGAAATCTACGGTCTACAAGACCTAGGGCGACCTGCCACTCACCAAGACTGGCGCAATCTGATTGTTCCCGAAGATCTGGCCCAAATCGATGCCCAAATTGAGGCCAGCCTGGCAAGCAATGCCGTCCTCAGCGCCGAATTTCGCGTTGAGCGGCCCGATGGCGAACAGCGCTGGGTGCAGGTCTTTGCCCAGGTGCAGCGCGATGCCGATGGCAACCCCGTGCGGCTGGTGGGCATTAACCAAGACATTACCGCCAGAAAAGAGGCCGAAGCCGAACTTCAGCTTTTGGCAGATCGTCTATCCTTGGCCCTACAGGCTGGGCACATTGGCTTTTGGCTATGGGATTTAGATCAAAACCTGTTTTGGGATAACTCCCTCTGTCGCATCTACGGCCTTGCGGAGATGGATTCAGTCACCGACTGGCAAACCTGGCATGACATGGTTCACCCGGAGGATGTGGAACGGGCGGAAACGCTGCTAGAAGCCGCCATCCATGGCGCACCCTACCAAGGGATCGAATTTCGCATTTATCGCACCGATGGCGAACTGCGGTGGATTCAGTCTTCGGCCTATGTGCAACGGGATGAAGACGGCCAACCCGTGCAGATGATTGGCATTAACCAAGACATTACCAGCCGCAAACAGGCCGAGCTAGCGCTAAAAGAGCAGACTAATCGCCTTACCCTAGCCCTCCAAGCCGGAGCCTATGGCATTTGGGAATGGGATTTGGTATGCGACCCCATCTGGGATGAGCGCATCTATGAAGACTATGGCCTGCAAAACCTAGGGCGGTCTGTCACCTACCAAGACTGGCGCAATCGCATCCATCCCGACGACCTCACCTGGGTAGAGGCCCAACTAGAGGCCGATTTGCGGGCCAGCATTCCCTTCAGTGCCGAATTTCGCATCTGCCGACCGGATGGTGAACTGCGGTGGATCTTGTCTACGGCCAAGCTGTACTGCGATGGCCAAGGCCAACCCCTGCGGATGGTGGGCATTCACCAAGACATTACCAACCGCAAACTCGCCGAGCAAGAACTGCGGAACAGTCGGGCCAAGTTTCAACGTTTGGTGGATGACATCGGTGGTAAATTCGTCGTCTTTAGCCATACCGGAACGGTTCTAACCTACGTTAGCGGCGGGTTGCAGGCTGTCTTTGGGGTGCCGCCAGAGGCGGTCTTGGGCAGGCCTTGGGCCACCGCCATCAACTGGCTTCCCGAAACTGTAGCGCTAGCCCAGACCGAAAACCAACGCCTTTTTATCGATAGGGTGCCCTCCCAGGAATTTGACATGTCCTTTATCCATCCCGATGGGACAATTCGCACGGTTCACGTCGTGCGACACCCCGTTTGGGATGACGCCAATAACCTACTGGCCGTTGAAGGGGTGGTAGAAGACATTACCGAACGCAAAGCCGCCGAGGCCGCCCTGCGCCGCACCAATGCCGAACTGGAACGCGCCACCCGTCTCAAGGACGAATTTTTGGCCAACATGAGCCACGAACTGCGTACCCCCCTCAACGCCATCCTCGGCATGACTGAGGGGCTACAGGAGGAAATCTTTGGCCCCTTAAACGAACGCCAGCAGCATAGCCTAGCCACCATCGAGCGCAGCGGTAGCCACCTGCTCTCATTGATTAATGACATCCTCGACATCTCCAAAATTGAAGCCGGCCAGGTAGAGCTAGACTTCAGTGCCGTCAGTGTTGGTTTGCTATGCAGCGCCAGCGTCACCTTTGTGAAGCAGCAAGCCCACAAAAAGCGCCAGCACATCACAACCCTCATCCCCGATGGCTTACCCGATCTCTACGGCGACGACCGACGCCTGCGCCAGGTGTTGCTCAACCTGCTTTCCAACGCCGTTAAATTTACCCCCGAAGGGGGCCAAATTACCCTCGCCACCAGCTACACCGCCCTTACCCCAGAATCCTCCCAAACATGGGATTTCATCCATCCCCAAACCACCCCCGGCCAAACCCTGGGCCTAATATCTATCTCAGTCACCGATACGGGCATTGGCATTAGCCCCGAGGATGCTCAACGTCTCTTTAAGCCCTTTGTGCAGGTTAACACCGCCCTCAACCGCCAATACGAAGGCACCGGGCTAGGCCTCTCCCTGGTCAAACACATTGTGGAAATGCACGGTGGCGAAGTTACCCTCACCAGCGAAGTGGGTGTTGGCAGTTGCTTTACCGTTCAGTTACCGATCATCGCCCTCCCCAACCCCGACGGCACCCCGACGGGTTTCACCGACTCCATTGATGCCACAGTCCTGGTAGGCCCCGCCGAGCCCCCCCTCATTTTGGTCGCCGAAGACAACGAAGCCAACCGCAGCACCATCACCTCCTACCTAGAGGCCAAGGGCTATCGCCTCATTTTGGCCTATAACGGCCTAGAAGCCGTCACCATAGCCGCCACAGCGCAGCCCAATTTGATTTTGATGGACATCCAAATGCCCCACCTCGACGGCCTAGAGGCGATTCGCCAAATTCGGCAAAATCCTGCCCTCGCCACGGTGCCCATCATCGCCCTCACCGCCCTCGCCATGCCCGCCGACCAAGAACGCTGCCTAAAGGCCGGAGCCAACTGCTACCTCAGTAAACCCATCCGCCTCAAACAACTCTCCCAAATAATTACCGCCTTACTGGCTAATGCTTTCTCTTCATAAACACAACTCCTCTACTCGATTGCGTCCCTCACCTGACGTATCCTGGGACAAGATCTGAAGCATCGGTAGTGATCAGGGCGAGGTAGCAAAGGCCATTGACCTCTGTCAGTAGTCCTTGGCAATTCAGGAGCGGATCGAGGATGTCCAGGGCATAGCGGCGTCTTCATGGTTGCGAGGGACTCTTAGAGCGAAGCAGGAGAATGCTAAATCCGCGATTCTCCTCCATCAGAAAGCTTTGACGATTTTCCAGCGGATCGGTTCTCCCAAGGCGGCAAAGGTGCAGGCCAAGCTAGATGAGCTACTGGCGGCTGATGGTAACGAGTCTGGGACAACCGAGGAACCCTAGTCCGGCTCTGAAGATGCCTTGATGGGGGCAGGGTGGGAGGGAGCCTTGGGGTTTGTAGGCTTGATAAGCCTTGATGAATTGTAGTGAACTCCACCAAATAAAAATCAGGTCAAGCGTATCGTTAAAGCTAGGCTGGGCAAGCTCAGTGTAACGTTCGTAGCAGGTGTCTCCCATGAGTCCGATGAATTTGGTAGTGGAGAATCTGATCGCCAAGAACGGCCATTTCACCCACGACATTGCCGACTTGGGAGAATTCCTGGAAATTCTACAATTTTTGATTCGCGAACCCTCGGTGGTAGGCAGCGAAGATGCCTTCTTTCGGGTGCTGCGGCGCGAACTAGAGGAAGTAGGGGCAGAAGTTACCTATTACCACGGGGTCTTGGTGGCCCAGGGCAAAAAGCCCCACGATCTGATGCTGTCGGCCCATATTGATCGCCACGGGCTGCTGTGTACGGGGCCAAACGAGTTTCAATACGCCGCGTTTATTGCCGGAAACCAAAGCGAATTGACCGGAGATTCGGTCTCTGAGCAAATGCTCAACACCATCGAAAACCGTTTCCAAGGTCAGCGGGTGCAGGCCCATTTACCCTACACGGGCACCTACATTGGCCAAGCCCAGATTATTCGCTCCTACATTTGCCCAGAGCGCAAGAACCTGATTTTTGAACTGGATGGGTTGGATTATTTGCAACCGGGTACGCCCATCGCGTTTTTAGATCGCTTGCAGTTTAACGATGGCTATATCTCCGCCCAGCTCGACAATGTGGTGAGTGCGGCGATCATTATTTTTCTGTTTCGCTGTGGCTTTGAAGGTACGGCCTTCTTCACCGCCCAGGAAGAATCGGGACGCAGTTGGCGCTATGCCCTATCGTGGTTCCAGCGGCAACGGCTCACCACCCAACGGCTGATCGCCCTAGATACCAGCCCCTACCACAGCCGTGAAGCCGCCGATGAACAACTGGTGACCCTGCGCCGTAAAGATGCCAGCGCTGACTTTGCCGAGGGCATTACCCAGGAACTGGCCCAGCGCTGCGAAGCGTTAGGCATCTCCTACAGCTACAAAGACGACTACATCGCCACCCAAAACCTCACCCGTGCCAAGCCCTATTCCTTAGGTCGGACGGAAATGGGGCGACTCTTAGCCGCTACGGATGGCGCAATTGGTGGCACCACCCTGCAAATTCCCACCACCGAATACCATACGGCCAACGAAACTGCATCCCTCGCCTCGGTCGCGGCGGTGATTCGGCTATTGCAGACGTTTATTGATTAGCGATATTGACTAGAGGCGTTGACTAAAATCCTAGAAAACCCCCTCGGTCAGAATCCCCATCTACGAAGACCGTAGGGTGGGCCGCTGAGCCAAGGACTGGAAGTCCCAGGCTCAAAGTTGAAATCCTCTGAA
>CAZWNR010000255.1:0-6181 GCA_964635665.1 uncultured bacterium
TATCAAAGCGGGGTGGATAATCGCGCCCTACCCACCTTCAACCACGACCACCCGGCAGCGCGAGAATACCTGATGCGGGTGGGGGAGTATTGGGTACGCCAGGGCATTGATGGCTGGCGGCTGGATGTGCCCTACGAGGTCAAGACTCCCGGCTTTTGGCAGGAGTTTCGCGACCGTATTAAGGCGATCAACCCAGAGGCCTACATTGTGGGCGAGGTGTGGACGGATGCCCGCCAGTGGCTCGATGGCAACCAGTTTGATGGGGTGATGAACTACCTGTTCACCGGGCCAACCCTGGCCTTTGCGGCGGGAAATCGAGTGCAAATGGATTTGGTGGAAAAGCCCCACTATTTTCCCTATCCGGCCTTGGATGCGGCGGGCTATGGGGCCAAAATTCAGGCCTTGCTGGATCTCTATCCCTGGGAGATTCAGCTCACCCAGCTCAACCTGCTCTCTAGCCATGATGTGGCGCGGGCGCTGTCGGTGGTGGGGGAAGACGAGGCCAGCCTGGTGTTGGCGACGGTGCTGCTGCTGACCTTTCCCGGTGCCCCCAGCCTTTACTACGGCGACGAGGTGGGCCTACCGGGGGCACTCGACCCCGACTGCCGCCGTACGTTTCCGCCAGAGTCGGTCTGGAATCAGGAACTCTTGCAGATCCACAAAGCCCTGATTGCTCTGCGTCATCAGCACCCCGCCCTGCGTACAGGCACCTACCAAGTCTGCCATGCCGATGGCCACACCTACGGTTTCACCAGAACCCTACACCAGGAAGGTAAGCCCCCGGAGACTCTGATGGTGGTTCTGAATGCCGGGGAAGCGGCAACCACCCTAGCGGTTCAGCAACTCCAGTCCACCCGATTCGTCCGTGACGATCAATCCGGTGATGATCAGCCCAGCCCACCTCAGCCCTGGGAAACGCTGTGGGCCTATCACCAAGCCCACAGCAACCCTGAGGGGATACATTTGCCGTCTCGGTCGGCTTGGATAGGTCGGTGAGTGATACCGTAGAGCACCCTAGACCTTCCAGAGCCTTGTCTCTGTAAACGGAAGCGTCGGCGCATCGTTACATTTGAACGGCAGTTGACCGGAGCGTCGTAGGATGAACAAGGTTTAGCCTCGCCCTGTGTCGATGCGATGATTGTTGGGTGAGTTGAGGAGTGTGACCCCACCATGGCCCTAAAACGTTGGCTGTTCACCCTTGCCATGGGTGTTTGTTCTTTAGTTATTGTTCTTGGTCTGTCTACCGCCGTGTCGGCCAATCATCACACGAACGTAGAGTCCGTCGATGGGCCAGAAGCTGTGGTTTGGACTGCCGAAAACTCAGACCCCAACATCTGGGGATGGATGCAAGGGGCCCCACCACCCGCCGATAAAATCATTCGATTTGACGACAATAGCTATGCCCAATTTCCCCAGTGGCGCTGGACGGTGTGCAACTTTCAACAGTTGATGCCAACCAAGGCGGTTAGTCGTCGTCTGTCGCCGGTGATTCCTCTAGAGGAGTCCCAGGTGGAGGGCATTGACGAGGTCACCTTTATGCCCCTAGGCGGCACCGAACCCATGACCTGGAAAGACTCCCTCGCCGCCAACTTCACGGACGGGATGCTGGTGCTGCACCACGGCAAAGTTGTCTACGAAAGCTACTCAGGTTGTTTGGATGCGGCCAGACGCCACGGGGCCATGTCTATGACCAAATCCTTTGTGGGCACCCTGGGGGAAATGCTGGTGGCGGAGGGTGAACTCGACGACACCAAGCTGGTGAGCGAGTACATCCCTGAACTGGCCGACAGTGCCTTTGGCGATGCCACGGTGCGCCAGGTAATGGACATGACCACCGGACTCCAATACCGTGAAGACTACGCCGACCCCAATGCGGAAATTTGGCAGCACGCCGCCGCTGGCAATCCCCTCCCCAAACCCGCCGATTACAATGGCCCCCGCACCTATTTTGAGTTTCTGCAAACGGTTCAAAAACAAGGCCAGCACGGGGTTAGCTTTGGCTACAAAACCATCAACACCGATACCCTAGGCTGGCTGATTAGCCGCGTCACGGGTAAACCCGTCACCGAGGTGCTCTCCGAAAAAATTTGGGGCAAACTAGGGGCCGACCTGGACGCCTACATGGCTGTAGACTCCATCGGTACGCCCTTTGCGGGGGGCGGTATGAGCCTGGGGCTGCGGGATTTGGCTCGCTTTGGCCAACTGATGCTGAACCATGGCCGCCTAGGCGATGAACAGGTGATTCCCACCCAAGTCATCGACAGCATCCAAGGCGGAGGCAACCGTCGCGCCTTTGCCGATGCGGGCTATCGCTTGCTTGATGGCTGGAGCTATCGCAGCATGTGGTGGATTACCCACAACCGCCACGGAGCCTACATGGCCAGGGGGGTCTACGGTCAAGCTCTCTACATCGACCCCACCGCCGATATGGTGATTGCCCGATTTGCCTCCTTCCCCACCGCTGGCAATTCCAGCATCGACCCCACTTCCCTACCCGCCTACGAAGCCTTAGCCAACTACCTCATGCAGGTTGATGATTGATGCAGTCTGGCCGATCAGCGCAGCAGAATTCAAGGAGGACTCAATCTCGCCTGATGTCTCAGCGCGAGACGATTAGATAGGATAAATTTGGCCCTCGCTTGGCTCAAAATTTTGTTGATGCCAGCACGTGACATCAAAGGTAGTTCCGGTGAGCTTGGTTACTTTACCATCATCATCAAATAGCGGCCCTCCACGGGCATTAATGAGTCGAATTTCACCATCATTAGCCCGAATAATCCGCAGGTTTGCTTCAAAGGGTTTTCGTTGTAGAGCCAATGCCCGAATGGCTTTCTCATGAATGGGTCGATCCTCAGGGTGGATCATCGCCCAAATTTCTGCCTCCGTAGGAACTGGCTGACGGGGATCAAGGCCATGGATGAGAAAAAGCTCCTCTGTCCAATAGTTTTCTCGCGTGTAGAGGTCAAACAACCAACAGCCAATTTGGGCCACTCTTTGGGCATTGCGAAGCATCATTTCTGAACGTCGCAGTTGAGCTTCAACTTGCTTACGCTGCTCAATTTCCTGGGTAAGCTGGGCATTAGCTACCATCAATTCTTGCCAGATATTCGCCGTAATGCTGTCCACCATCAACGCTGGCGTGGGCGCGGTATCGTGAGCTGTTTTCGACCCTGGATCGTAGGTAGGATTTAAACGATAGCCCTGACCATAGTGAGTTTGAATTAAATCCGGTACACCCGCCTGTTCTAGTTTGCGGCGAAGGCTACGAATATGGCTTTTAATGGTTGCATCAGTGGGCAAGGCTTTGTCTAAAGACCAGAGGCGGTCGCCAATTTCACTGCGGGGGAACATTTGGCGAGGATAGTTAAAAAACAGTTCCAGTAGTTGATATTCCTTGCGGTTGAGCGTTAGGGCTTGCCCCTGGCAGGTGACCCGTTGCGCTATTGGATCTAACCGTAGTGGCCCCCAGGCAAGCATCGGACTCGCCCGCCGCAATCCTCGACGGGCTAAGGCACGCAGATGGGCAAGCAACTCTGACTCCTTGATGGGCTTCGTTAAACAGGCATCGGCTCCATTGTCCAAACCTCGAATACAGGCTTCTGAGGCAGTCGATTCTAGCAGCAGCAAGAGCAGCACCGGATTGCCAACCTCTCGCAGACGGTGACACAGGCTGATGCCATCGAGGTGATGGATCGCAACCTCTAGCAGCACGACATCATACTGCGAAGTTTGCAGCAGCCCCCAAGCTTCCTCTCCATGGGTGGCCAAGTCAACGACGAAACTGAGACGAGATAACGTTTTTTTAAGCGAATCCCGCAGGGACTGATCGGCAGAGGCCAGGAGCAGTTTCATGGATTCATCGTCAGCGAACAGAGATTTGCCAGCAGCATCTTTTCATATTACACACTTTTTTCACCTTTCCATGTCATTCTGCACTAGGACAATTCAGCAAGACTCATTCTTTAAAGGAAAATCATGGTTTTTGTATCCAGCCATGCCAGAGATGTTATTCAAAAGGATGCAATCCTAAGTGGCGTGATCAACGCTGTAATCAACGGCATCATTGGCTGGTTTATGTTTAGGGGTAAACCGTTGGTTCCCCTCACGGTTGATACCATCTCTGCCCACGAGAAAACCGTTTTCTCCACCGGAGTTATGACGGCCTTCCTCCTGTCCGTAATTCTAGGCATCATTGCGTTCAATGGCTTCAAGAAAAAAGGTAAAAAGCTTCAACTTGCTGACGATGAATTGCTGGATCGTCCCTTCTTTTTCTTTGGGGTAAGAACCGTTGCCTTCTATTCGCTGTTTGCCTTTGGAACAGCGGCCTTGGTGGCCTTGTTCCTACAAAAATTCCTCGGTAGTCTGATGGTAACGCCTGTGGTGGCAGCAGTACTGCTAGGCATTATTGCTGGGCTAGCGGCCTGGTTTATCAATGCTGCCGTGATGCGGGCAATGTTGCGCCCTGAATAAAGACTGAACGATGAGAGTTCCACGCTTAACCGATCTGGGAGACTATGTAACGATGACTGTTTTAGATGCCTTTAAGTTAGATGGTCAGGTTGCCATTGTGACGGGCGGTGGCGCGGGGATTGGTCGCGGCATTGCTGAGCTTTTCGCCCAAGCTGGCGCGGCTGTGGTAGTAAGTGATCTCAAGGAAGAAACCGCCGCTGTGGTGGCCGATGGCATTAACCAATCGGGGGGCAAAGCCATTGCCGTGGCCTGCGATGTCACCAACGATGAAGCCCTAGCTAATTTGGTGCAGGCGGCTATCAACGCTTTTGGCAAAATCACTATTCTGATTAACAATGCCGGGGGCGGTGGGCCAAAACCCTTTGATATGACGATGGACACCTTTATTTGGGCCTATAAGCTGAATGTGTTTTCGGTGTTTCATCTCTGTCAACTCTGCGCCCCCCACATGGAGGCCGCCGGGGGTGGAGCTGTTTTGAATATCTCCTCCATGGCTGGGGATAACAAGAACAAAAATATGGCATCCTACAGTTCCTCCAAAGCCGCGGAAAGCCATCTGACTCGCAATATTGCCTTTGATCTTGGCCCTAAAAATATTCGAGTGAATGCCATTGCCCCAGGGGCCATAAAAACCGACGCTCTGGCTACGGTGCTGACTCCAGACATCGAAAAAGCCATGCTGAAGCACACTCCCCTAGCTCGCCTAGGCGAACCCAACGATAGTGCCTATGCGGCCCTATTTTTGTGCTCACCAGCCTCTAGTTGGGTGAGCGGCCAAGTGCTCACCGTTAGCGGCGGCGGCGTGCAGGAATTGGATTAAGCGCCCTACCCTAGGGTGGGCACTGCCCTGTCAAGGTGGGGTAGGTTTTGGGGTTGATCCCTAGAATTGGCTGCTGAGCCAAGGACTAGAAGTCCAAGGCTCAAAGTCGAAATCCTCTGAAGAGTATTGGGACCTGAGTTCCCCAGTCTGCTTTAGCAGACTTCTGCAATGAGCCAGGGAGTTCACTCCCTGGTGGTCGTGGCCGGAGTGGCCGGAGTCCCTATTTTTTGCCCAGAAATTAGTGGTGGTGGGCAGTGCCTACCCTACAAAAACTCTCACCCCTCTTATCAAGGGGGCAGGGGGGATCTTTGACCGATTCATCTCTTTTACCGATTAGGAGAACACATCATGGCACTCGATATTTTCTCGCTGCAAGATTACGTTGTCATCATCACCGGGGCGGGTGGGGCCATTGGTGGAGCCACCGCTGAGGTGTTAGCTGAAGCTGGGGCCAAGGTGGTTTTGTCTGACCTAAATGGGGACGCTGCCCAGGCCAAAGCCAACGAAATTACCCAAGCCACCGGACAAGAAACCCTGGCCCTAAAAACCGATGTTACCGATGAAGCCCAGTTGCAAGAATTGGTGGATGCCACGCTGAATAAGTTTGGCAAAATCACTGCTTTAGTTAATAACGTGGGCTGGGGTGAATATACGCCCCTGTGGGGAGTTAGCACCGATTACATGGTGAAGTCCTACATTCTGAATACCGTCAGCAGCTATAACCTGACAAAGCTCTGTATGCCCCACCTCAAAAAGCAGCCCAATGCTTCGGTGACCTTCTCTGGTTCCATGGTGGGGATCACCCCGTCGCCGGAATTTATTGCCTACAGCAACGCCAAGGCTGCCTTGGTCAACATGGTACGCAGCATGGCGGCGATGAGTGGGCCAGAG
>CAZWNR010000256.1:0-6175 GCA_964635665.1 uncultured bacterium
TGCTTAACGGCGAGGCACACCCGTTTGGTAAACATTTTGGAGAATACCCGCGCATTAACAAAGTCATCTTCCACAATTAGGACTGTTTTCATGGTGCATATCTACCCCGTATCACCGCATCACTATGCCACAAAACCCTAAACCAGCCTGTCAGGGTGCAGATGCCCTTGGTGTTAGTAACAGCGCCTTAGGCCAGCTAGGTTCATCGAGACAGATGCCGAAAAGCTTGCCATGTCGCTACCCTTGCCATTAAGTTACAGCATTGTTAACCCTCCCGTCTTCCCATCCAGGAACCCCCACCCATGTCCGACCAACTGAACCTGCTTGCTTCGGGTCAAATTGTGCCCACCTCGCTGCATACCGAGGTGCAACGGTCGTACTTGGAATACGCCATGAGCGTAATTGTGGGGCGAGCCTTGCCCGATGTGCGCGACGGTCTCAAACCCGTGCATCGCCGCATCCTCTACGCCATGCATGAACTGGGGTTAACGCCGGATCGGCCCTACCGCAAATGCGCCCGCGTGGTGGGGGATGTGCTGGGTAAATACCACCCCCACGGCGATCAGGCGGTCTACGATGCCCTGGTGCGGATGGTGCAAACCTTCTCTAGCCGCTACCCCCTGCTAGATGGCCACGGCAACTTTGGATCGGTGGATAACGACCCCCCGGCGGCGATGCGCTACACCGAAACCCGCCTCTCCCCCGTCAGCCATGGGGCCATGCTAGGAGACATCAGCGAAGCCCTAGTAGACTTCATCGACAACTTCGACAACTCCCAGCAGGAACCCGTGGTGCTGCCCACCCAGTTACCCAACCTGTTGCTAAACGGCTGTTCCGGCATTGCCGTGGGCATGGCGACGAACATTCCGCCCCACAATCTGGGGGAGGTGGTGGACGGGCTAATTGCCATGATTGATCGGCCCCAAATGTCCGATGAGGAACTGTTTCGCCTCATCCCTGGCCCCGACTTCCCCACCGGAGGGGAAATCATCGGCACCGAGGGGATTTTGGACGCCTACCGCACCGGACGGGGCAGCATTCCCGTGCGCGGCATCTGCCAGTTTGAGGAAATCCGTCCTGGCAAGGGTCGCCAGCGCCGCAACGCCATTGTGGTGACAGAACTGCCCTACCAGGTCAACAAGGCGGGCTGGATTGAAAAAATTGCCCAACTCGTCAACGCAGGCAAACTAGAGGGCATCGCCGACATTCGAGACGAAAGCGACCGCGACGGGATGCGGGTCGTCATTGAACTGAAGCGGGAAGCCTCGGCCCAAAAGGTGCTGCAAGACCTCTATCGCACCACGCCCCTGCAAAGCAACTTCGGCGTCATCATGCTGGCCCTAGACAATGGCCAACCCCGCCAAATGCCCCTGCGCGAGGTAATGCAGGCCTTTTTAGACTTCCGGGAAACCACCCTCACCCGCCACTACCAGCACCAGCTCGACAAAACCGAAGCCAAACGCCACATCACCGAAGGCTTGCTCACCGCCCTGGGCAATTTGGACGCGATCATCGATATCCTCCGCAACGCCCCCGACGGCACCACCGCCAAGCAGGAATTTCAGCGTCAATTTGCCCTCAGCGAACGCCAAGCCGACGCTATTTTGGCCATGCCCCTGCGCAAACTCACTGGCATGGAACGCCAGGGTCTCGAAACCGAATTTGAAGAACTTACCCAGCGCCGGGACGAATTGCAGCGACTGTTGTCTGACCGCAAGGAGTTACTCAAAGCTCTGAAAAAAGAACTCCGAACCCTCCGCAAAAAGTTCAACGACCCCCGCCGCACCCGTATCCAAAGCGAGGAAGAACGGGCCGAAGAAACTCAGCAAGTCGAAGAAATCATCGCCGAAGTAGAAGAAGAGGAATCGGTGGTGGAATTTACCCAAAAGGGCTACGTGCGCCGCTACTCCCAACGTTCCTACCAGCGGCGACAGGCAAGGCTAGAGGTGGATGCCGACCCCAAACTCCACCCCACCGAAGACGACCCCATCGTCCAGGTAGAACCCGCCCTCACCACCCAGGAAGTGCTCACCCTCACCCGCGATGGCCGTGCCTTCACCGTCTCCGTAGGCGATATTCCGCCGCCGCCCCGCCAGGGTAAGGGCGTGCCGTTGGTGAACCTGCTGCCCGATTCCGTCCCCGCCGAGGCCGACGCCATTGTGGCCCAGTTCATTCTGCGCGAAGACCTGATGGAACACGACCTCATCCTCGTCACCCAAAAGGGTAAAATCAAACGCGCCCCCCTCAAAGAATTCACCCACCTCACCGGACGCGGCCTCACCGCCATGAAGGTCAAAGACGACGACGAACTGTCCTACGTCAGCCTCGCCCAACTGGGGGATGACCTGGTGCTGGCCAGCTCCGGTGGTCGGGTGTTGCGCTTTCCCATCGACGACGAAAACCTGCCCCTGATGGGCCGCACCGCCCAAGGCCCCCAGGGAATGCGCCTGGGCAAATACGAACGCCTAGCGGGCTGCGTCACCGTACAATCCGGCTATGACGAGGTGCTGCTGATCTCGGCGGCAGGCTTTGGCAAACGCCTCCCCGTCGAAGACCTGCGCAGCACCAAACGCGGCGACCTCGGCAGCCAAGCCTTCCAGTTCAGCCTCAAAACCGACAAACTCCTGGCCCTACTGCCTGCCCCTGCCCACAGCACTCTCACCCTCTTCTCCAACACCGACCGCGTCGCCATCCTCCCCACCGCCACCGTGGCCCGCCTAGGCCGCACCGGAGAATGCCCCCGCCTAGTAAAACCCAACAAAGAGGAAACCCTGGTTCGTGTTACGCAAGTGGTGCCCCTTAGCAATTCTGAGTCCACCACTGCAGAGGAAGACTAGGAGGAAGGCATTCCCTGTTGTTCAAAGGAAACGTTTACCCATGGGAGATCCACTACTTAAAGCCAAGCTGGAGATCCGCAGAATACATAAAATAACCTTAAGTTACAGGGCATCATAGACGAGATTCTGGTTGAGGATCTAAAAGTCGCAGAAGATATTTTGCCCCTAGAGCCCTATAAAACCTGCGATCTACCGACTTCCTACAATAGCTTTGGCGCAGGCACCGTGCTAATGCAAACGTGAGAGTAAATCGATGGGATTACTCAGGATCTAGAAATCTTAAACGTAGAAACGAGAGGCCAAATAGGGAGAGCCGTATTAGCGTCCAGTTTTGAGGCTGTCGATCTTGCGGGTAAATAGGTCAGCAAAGATCATAATCACCCGTTTGGGACGGGTTTTGATATTGGCATTAAGGGACATACCCGACTGCAACTGTACGGGTTGGCCATTGATGGTGATGAACTGCTGATCGAGGGTCACATCTGCCGGGAAACGGTATTGGGGGTTGATTTGGTCGGGGGGGAGGGCGTCGGAGCCAATGTGGGTGAGGGTGCCCTTAACATCGCCAAATTCGCTGTAAGGGAAGGAATCGATCCGCACATCCACCTGCATTCCTTCCTCCACAAAGCCGATATCCCGGTTGGTGATGAACACCCGTGCCACCAGGGCATCGTCGGGCACAATTTCCATAATGGGCTCGGTGGAGTTGGTGACAAAGCCCGGTTGATTGGCCTTGAGGTTAAAGACCGTGCCGCTGATGGGAGAGCGCAGTTCTTGGTAGACCAGGGTTTGTTGTAGTTCGGTGATTTGACTGCCCACCTCTTGCAGACGCTTCTCGTTTTCTAGGATGGTCTTGGTGATTTGGCTGTCGATGGTGGCAATTTGGTTATCGTTGGCGGCAATGCGCTGCTGAAGCTCGTCCTGAGACGTGGTTTGGGTATTGCGAAATTGCTCTTCGGCCTGGGCAATGGCGATAATTAACCGCTGCTCTTCTTCCACCAGGCGGTTAACCTCGGTTTGCTTATTTTTGACCTCCTGCCCCTGCTGAAGGAGCGGAATTTCGCCAATGCCGCCCTGGGCTTGGAGGGTTTGCACCCGGCTCATAATTTCTTGGTTAAGGGCTAAATCCTGGCGGGCGTTGGCCAGTTGGGCCTGGGTTTGGGTAAGCTGGCGGTCTAGTTGATCGACCTCTAGTCGGGCAATGCCCAGGCGAGAGGCTAGGTCGGCGTTGGCCGCTTGCAGTCGTTCCCGCTGGGCTGGGGTAAGGCTGGCTCCAGTGATATCTCCGGCTAGTTGGGCGCGATAGAGGGTGTTTTCGGCCACCAAGGCAGATCGATTACTGGTGAGTTGCAACAGACTGGGGGAAATTTCTGCCGGAGCCGCCACCCCCGACTGATCGGCCAATTGCGAGCGATAGAAGGCGTTTTCCTCCTCCAGCTTGGCCCGAATCGCCTCCAGCGAGGCCAACTGGGCCTGGCTTGTTTTGGGATCCAGGCTGATCAACAAATCACCCTGTTCCACCGCCTGTCCTTCCTCCACATGAACCTGCTGCACTACACCGCCCACCGGAGCCTGAACGGGCTGCACCGTGGCCTGGGGTTCTAGCTTGCCCTGGGCGGGAACAGCCTGCTCAAACTCGGCCAGAAATGACCAGACAATGGTAGCCGTAGTGACGCCAATAATGCTCCACACCACCGCCCGCGACCACCGGGGCGACTGCCGCAAAATGACAGGCTTATCAAAGGTCTCCAGCTGGCGCGAGGGCGTGGTGGATAGAACCGCATCCCCCGGTTGGCTATGGCCGTTGTGGCCATTAGCTCCGTTAGGGCTGCTGCCGTTGGGCGGTTGACCGGGGGGAAAGGCTTGAATGCGTACCATGGTTATTGGCTATTGGTTATTGGGTATTTGGTTGGGGCGCACTGCGGTGCGCCCGTACGAAAGTGAGGATTGGGTTGGGGCACACTGCGGCGCGCCCGTACAGAGGGTTGCGGTTCAGAATTCCGGCCCCCCTCTCCCTGTGGGAGAGGGGCTGGGGGTGAGGGCAGGCTTACATCATGCTGGATTGCTGTTGGTAGAGGGTGTAGTAGCGGCCCTGAAGTTCCATCAGTTCGGCGTGGGTGCCCTGTTCCACGGCGGAACCTTGATCCATCACCAGAATTTGGTCGGCCTGTTTGATGGTGTTCAGGCGGTGGGTGATGAAGAACACCGTGCGCCCCTGCGCCCAGGCGTGCAGGTTCATGGAAACCTGGTGCTCGGTGTCGTAGTCGAGGGCGCTGGTGGCCTCATCCATGATCAGCAGCCGGGGGTTTTGCAGGATGGTGCGGGCGATGGCAATGCGCTGGCGTTGGCCCCCGGAGAGGCTAGCCCCCCGTTCGCCGATGCGGGTGTTGTAGCCGAGGGGCAGTTCCATGATGAAGTCGTGGCAGCAGGCGATCTTAGCGGCCTCGATGATGGCGTTGGCGTCGGCGTTGGGGTTGGTGAGGGAGATGTTTTCCTGGATGGTGCCCTCAAACAGCAGGCTGTCCTGGGGCACAATGCCAATCTGCCGCCGCAGGGAGTGCAGTTCCACCTTACTGATGTCGTAGTGGTCGATCATGATTCGGCCCGATTCCACCTCATAGAGCCGGGGCAGCAGTTTCATTAGGGTACTTTTGCCGGAACCGCTTTGGCCAACAATGCCGATGAAAATGCCCGCCGGAAACTCCAGGTTGATGTTGATCAACTGCATGGGGCCAGAGGGGCCAAACCGAAAGGCCACGTTTTCGAAGGTGACTTGGCCCACCAGTTCCGGCATGGGAATTTGCTGGGCGTCGTGGGCGTCGGTCTCCTGGGGATGGTCGATGATGTCGGACAGTCGCTCTAGGGAAAGGGCGGTTTCCTGGAAGTTTTGCCAAAGCTGGGCGAGGCGCAAAATCGGCGCAGTCACGTAGCCGGAAATAATCCGAAAGGCAATCAACTGGCCGAGGGTGAGTTCCCCTTGCAAGACCAAATAGGCCCCTACCCACAGCACCAGCAGGGCCGAGAGTTTATTCAGAAAGTTGCTGGCGTTGTTGGCGGTGGTAGAGGTGAGCACCGTGTTAAACCCAGCGCTCACGTATTCGGCGTAGCGTTCCTGCCATTTCCAACGGGTGCGTAGCTCAATATTTTGGGCCTTCACCGTTTGAATACCGGAGAGGGACTCCACCAGCAGCGACTGGGTGGCGGCGTTGCGTTCCGCCTTCACCCGCAGTTGCCGTCGCACAATGGGGGCCGCCAGCATGGTCACCGCCACAAACAGCGGGATCGTGGCCAGGGCCCCGGCCCCCAGAGGGGACTCGTTGAGACGGTCCAGGCAGTCC
>CAZWNR010000257.1:0-6163 GCA_964635665.1 uncultured bacterium
CTGCACCCTGCTAGGCCTCACCCTAGGGCAACTGATGCCCAATGCCGCCGCCTGGGGGCTAGATTTTGCCATGGTTGCCACCTTTATCGGTATGATTACCCCCTACGCCAAAAGCGGGCCGATGGTAGGGGCGATTGGGGTCGCGGGGCTGGTGGCCGCGTTCGCCAACGGCTTGCCCCACAAGTTGGGGTTAATGGTTGCCGCCGTGGCTGGGGTGGCAACCGGGTTTAGCCTTGAGGTTTATCCAGGAAAGTCTCGATAGTGGAGGTCTCGATAGTGATGGAGGTAGGGCCATGAACGATTGGCTTTTGGTGGGGGCCATGGCCGTACTCACCTTTGCCATTCGCTATAGCTTGCTGGCCTTCAGCGGGCGCATTCAGCTTCCTCCCCCCTGGGTGAGGGCCTTGGCCTACGTGCCCCCGGTGGTGCTCACGGCCATCGTTGTACCAGCGGTTGTGTTCCCCGATGGAGACAGCTTGGCCCTAGGCTGGCAAAATGCGCGCCTTATCGGGGCTGGGGCCTGTTTGGCCCTGGCCCTGCTTCAAAACAATCTGCTGATTACCATCGCTGGCGGGATGGCCGCCTTTTGGGGATGGCAATGGCTGGTCAGCGGCATCGTTTAATCTGTATCCCCTAATCTGTACCCCTAATCTGTACCCCCTGAGTCGGTGGGGCGGATTAGCTGTAAGACGCCCTAGGCTGGGTTGCGCTGCACTCACCCATGCTGGCCAAAGCGGGGCTTGGGCAATTCCAAAGAAAACCCGGTCGATAGGTACATCCGTGCCGTTCCGTGGAACACTGGATCACACTTGGGGATGCATTCTGCCGTTGGTTATGAGCCTTTGTATAAACCCACATTGTCACCAGCCCAATCACCCAGAAAACAGTGCCAGTCAGGTCTGTCAGTCCTGTGGTTCTGATCTGCTGTTGCAGGGGCGTTACCGGGTGATGCGGTTGATTAGCAACCAGAGCGGTTTTGGCCAGGTCTACGAAGCTTACGAGCGGAATATTCCCAAAATTCTCAAGGTGCTGAAGGCAAGCTATAACCACAACGATAAGGTGTTAGAGCTGTTTCGGCGCGAGGCCCAGGTACTCGGCCAGCTCAACCATCCGGGGGTGCCCCACGTAGAGCCCGATGGCTATTTCCAGTACTTTCCGAAGGATAGTTCCGAACCCTGCCACTGCCTGGTGATGGAAAAAATTGATGGCCCCAACCTGAAGCAGTGGATGGTACAGCAGGGCAATCATCCCATCAGCGAAAAACAGGCCATGCTGTGGCTCACCCAACTCACGGATGTGCTGCATCTGGTGCATCAGCATCACTATTTTCACCGCGACATCAAGCCTGAAAATATCATGCTGCGGTCGTCGGGGCAGTTGGTGCTGGTGGATTTTGGCGCAGCCCGCGAGATGACCCAAACCTACATGGCCCACCTGGGAGACAGCAATATCACCACCGTGAGTTCGGCGGGCTATACTCCCCCAGAGCAAGAGCAAGGTCAAGCGGTTCCCCAGTCCGACTTTTACGCCATGGGGCGCACCCTGATCTACCTGCTCACAGCCAAGCTGCCCAACGATCCCACCATCTACGATCCCCGCACCAATGCCTTCCAGTGGCGCAGGCACGCCCCCCAAATCTCCCCCGCTCTGGCCGACTTTGTAGATGAACTGATTGCCCCCGCCGCCGCCCACCGTCCGCCCACCACCGCCGCTATCCTCGAACGCCTAGGGCAAATTCGCGCCGCCCAGATCACCCGTCTCCCCCAGCCCTCTCAGCCCATTGCTCCGGCCCCTTGGCCTCAGACCACCCTTGATCCCCACGGGGCTCCCACCCAGCCCGACCCCACCCGCAGTTTTTTGCCGCCTTGGTTAGCGGGGCGTCCCTGGGTGTTGGCGGGGATCACGGGCCTAGCCCTAGCGGTTCCCCTGACTTGGTACGCCCTCAGTCGAGATTTGGGATCAACGGGCAATCCCGCCGCCATGACTCAGCCCACCCTAGAGCAGGTAGAAGTTACCCCGATGCTGGCTATGGAGGGGCACCAGGGCGACATTTACGATTTGCTACTGCTGCGGGATGGCAACACCCTGATTACAGCCAGCGCCGACGAAACCATCCGCCTTTGGGATCTGGCGGCAGGCACCCTCGTCAAAACCCTGGATCAACACACCAACGTTGTGAAATCCCTGGCGGCCACCACCGATCAATCCGTCCTAATTAGCACCGGGGATGACCGCACCCTGCGATTCTGGGCCTTACCCGATGGCAACCCCCTCGGCCAAATCGACAACGCCCATGCCATCCCCACCACAGCGGTGGAGGTGAGCAACAACAACCGCTGGCTGGCCAGTGCCGATGGCGATGGCACCATCAAACTATGGCCCCTGGTCACCGCTGACGGTAGCCTCAACCTAGCTGCTATGGCCCAGGCCGGCCCTAGCTACACCTTCCAGGCCGAAGGCACCATCAACGACCTACTCTTTAGCCGCGACAACCGCTGGCTGGTCAGCGGCGGGACTAGCCTGCAACTGTGGGATCTCGCCCTCCTCGATACGGCCAATCCGGCCCTTGTCCCCACCCCGATTACCCTAGAAGGGCACACCAGCTTTGTGAACCGCATCGCCATCAGCGACGACAACCAAACCCTGATCACCGCCTCCGCCGACAAAACGGTGCGGCTGTGGAATCTCACCACCCAGACCTCCCAGGCGGTGCTGGAGGGACACCAAAGCTACGTGAATACCCTGCGCGTGGATGGACCTCAGGTGTGGAGCGCTGATGCCGATAAGGTGATTTTGGTGTGGGATTTGCATCAGCAGGCCCCTATACGGCAAATTAACGGGTTTTCCACGGATATTTGGCGGTTTACTATCCAGCCCAATGGCCATCTCGTCACCATTGGCGGCAACCAACCCCTAGTGCGGATTTGGCAAGGGGCAGAGGAGACCGCACCCTAGGTATTGCCAAATCATGGCGGTGTAGGATCCTCAGGGGCAAGGAGCCGGAGCACGAGAGATAGATGTCAGGGATAATAGGGGTTCTAAGGAGAGTCGGGGCATAGGATGGCGGGGGCCTAGGCGTGAAGGTTGGATTGAATAATGGGCTAAAGCAAACCCGGTTGCGGCTAGGGCTAAGTCAACAGGACTTGGCGACCATGGCTGGGGTCAGTCGACAAACCATTGGGGCGGTGGAATCGGGACAGACGGCCCTATCCATTACCGTGGCCCTGCGGTTGGCCAAGGGCCTGGGCTGTCGGGTCGAGGATTTGTTTTGGCTGGCGGAGGAAGCCACCACGGTCATCGCCATGCCCGCCCAAGGCCTAGTCCAAGGTAGCCCCCTGCGGGTGAGTTTGGCTCAAGTGGGGGGGCGTTGGGTGGCCCATCCCCTAGTGGGGGCCGATGCCTTCCGGGTGGAATTAATTCCGGCGGATGGAGAGGTGTGTGCAAATCCCACCTTAGTTTCGGCCATGGACGGCACCCCAGCGATCTCCCATCCCCCATCCCGCTCCCCCGTGACGGTGACGCTACTCGACGATGCCGCCAACCTGCTCAATACCGTGGTGGTGGCGGGCTGTGCCCCAGCCCTGTCCCTTTGGGCGAAGGCCGCAGAGCGTTGGCACCCCGGTCTGCGGGTTCACCTCACCTTTGCCAACAGTCAAGATGCCCTCCAACGGTTGCTGCTTGGCGAAGTTCATATCGCCGGGATGCACCTGTTTTGCCCCCACACCCAAAGCTTTAACCTGCCCTTTGTGCGTCAAGCCTTGGCCGATCAATCCATCGACCAAGCCGCTGTAATTGTGAATTTAGGGGTTTGGCAGGAGGGCTTGCTGGTGGCCCCTGGCAACCCCAAGGGCATTCAAGGCGTGGCCGATCTGGGGCGAGAGGATGTGGTGCTGATCAATCGCGAACCGGGGGCAGGGAGCCGCCACGTCCTGGATCAGGCCATGGCCGAGGTCGGTCTCGCCTGGCAAGCCCCTGGGCCTGTGGCCTATTCCCACCAGGCGGTGGCCGAGGCTATTCTGACCGGGCAGGCGGATGTGGGCGTGAGTGCCGCCTCCGTTGCGGAAACCTTTCAGCTTGGCTTTATTCCCCTGCGTTCCTCCCACTACGATTTGGTCACCCTCAAGCCCTACCTAGAGGAACCCCCGGTGCAACAGTTGCTCGCCACCCTCGGCCATCGCCGGGTATTGTCCCAGCTAGAGCACCTAGGCGGCTATGACACTCAGCTCACGGGGGAAGTGATCGCTACCATCGCCCCCTAGGGCTGGGCCACCGTTCTCCCTAGAAATAAACGGGCTGGGGCACACGGGCTAGGAGATCCTCGGCTTGGGAACGGGTGGGCATGGCCCGCTGGGCACCGCGCTGGGTGACGGCGTAGGCCGCCACCGCTGTCGCCCACTGAATGGCTTGTTCTGGGGATAGACCCGTGGCTAAGCCCGCCGCTAGCCCGCCATTAAAGGCATCGCCCGCCGCCACCGTATCCACCGCATGGACAGCTAAGGCAGGCTGGTGAAACCCACCCGTTGGCGTCGCCACCACCGCGCCCCCCTCCCCCAGCTTGACAACCACCTGGCGGGGGCCACGTCGCTGCAAGGCTTGGGCCGCCGCCCAGGCTGATGGGACATCGGTAACGGCAAAGCCCACCAGTTGGCTCGCTTCCCCTTGGTTGGGGGTGAGCCAATCCACCGCCGCCAGTAGGTTATCCGGCAAATGATCTGGAGCCGGAGCCGGATCGAGAATCACCATCGCCCCCCTCCCCTGGGCCACCTGGGCCGCCTGTAAGACCGCCGCCATAGGAACCTCCAGTTGCAGCAGCACCCCATCCCCCGACCGCAGCCGTTCTGTCAGCCCTTGTACCTCTTGATGTCCCACCTGGCCATTGGCACCGGGAAGCACCACAATCTGGTTCTGGCCACCGTTATCAACCACAATCAACGCCACCCCCGTGGGCGCTTTGGTATCTACCCCAATGGCTTCGGCGGACACCCCCGCTGCATTTAGGCTGTTGATCAGACTGTGGCCAAAGCTATCATTGCCCACCCGGCCAATCATGGTCGTGGGTACGCCCAGCCGTGCCGCCGCCACCGCCTGGTTTGCCCCCTTCCCCCCCGGCACCGTGGTAAATTGCGTGCCCAGCAGGGTTTCCCCCGGTAGCGGCAGCCGAGGAGCCTGACCCACCAAATCCATATTGAGACTGCCAAAGCTGTAAATCATGGCGTTTGCCTGTGGGTATTTGGACAAAAACTCGCTTGGCCTAGGGCTTGCCCTGGCTCCCCCAGTTTGTCTCCAGATTACAGGGATATTTGGGTTCAGGCGGCATTGTCAATCGGAACGTCAGAAGATGACCGGGTTGACTGACAAAAGATTCTGCACCGGGCGTGGGAACTGCGCCCCTACCGCATTGGGATCCTTTAGGGTTCAGGTTTCCTGACCCTTGAACGGATCTAGGTTCCGGCAAGGTTTGTCACGCAGAATACTAGGGGACGGCTCACCAAGTTGGCACTGTTTGGGGGACTTAGGCCTTGGGGGATCGTCTGTTTTTAGAACCGGTGCGGCGGGTTTTGCCCTGGGGGGCCGACGGTTGGGGCTTCGGGGATGTTTTCTTGCCAGCGGATCGGGTGGAACCTGACCCAGAAGCAGCGGACTTTTTAGCGGTCTTTGTCTGTCGCTTCCAGGTCGAAGACAGCCAATCCGCTGTGTAATGGCTGAGGGCACCCAGTTCCAAACCCACCACCAGCGCCAGCCAGCGGGGCCAATGGCGACGCAGATGATCCCCCATCCCCCCAACCATGGCTTCCCAGGTCAGAGCGGTGCGGCCCGCACTATTCAAGACATCCACCACCACCAGCCCGATCAACCCTAGCCAGAACGAGGCATAAATCACCCGGATTATCGTGCCAATGATCGGCCCGTGAGACCAGCGCGACCGATGGCGCATACTGCCCCGGTAGGGCAGCCAAATCCAGCGCAGCCAGCCCCAGCGCTTATACTGCACGGAATGAATGTCTAAATCAGGGCCAAGCATCCAGCCCCCTAGCAAAAATCCCAGGCAAATGATCGCCGTCAGCCAGCCATCCAGCGTGACCCGAAAGGACAAGAGCACCACCAACGGCAGCGTCCAAAGGGTAATGCGATCATGGGTGCGACCTGAAGCCATGCCCCATGG